>JAZKEL010000094.1:0-1654 GCA_040387075.1 Pseudomonadota bacterium | reverse complement strand
ACGCAGGCAGTAAACGCGTATCCCTGGATTACGCGCACGTTCGCCTATCCGGAAAAAACCGTCAGATTGCATTTCTACATGGTACGCGCGTGGCAAGGCGAGCCGTATGGCAGGGAGGGTCAGCTATTAAGCTGGCAGAATCCTGCCGCGCTGACCGTCAGCCCCATGCTGCCGGCTAATGAACCTATCCTCACTGCGCTGGACCTGCCACCTGTGTATGCCATCACTAACCTTGAAGAAGCTGGTGAAACAATTTTTTTCTCACAACTGGAAAGCAAGCTGGCAAACGGATTGCGCATGATCCAGGTGCGTGAAAAGCAGCTGTCGGCAACCGGATTGAAGGCATTCCTCGACAGGGTGATTGCCATGGCACGTCCGTATGGCGCAAAGGTGCTGGTAAACGGGGACGCAGAGCTGGCCCAGTTGTCCGGTGCGGATGGCGTGCACCTGTCATCTCTGCAGCTAATGAAGTTGCAGCAAAAACCGCAGGGCATGCTGTGCGCTGCCTCCTGCCATTCTGTGGAAGAATTGATGCATGCCCAGCAACTGGCACTGGATTTTGCCGTGCTTTCGCCTGTGCTGCCGACGAAAAGCCACCCAGGTGCCGAGGTGCTGGGATGGCAGCGATTCGGGCAGATGATCAAAGGCTGTGCGATCCCCGTGTATGCGCTCGGCGGACTATCGCCATCGGATTTAGTACAGGCTTGGCAGTGCGGTGCGCATGGCATCGCCATGCAGCGAGTCGTATGGGAATGATGCCGGGATCAGCATGCTGAAGCGTACATTGACCATCGTTGCGCTGGCCTTTATTGCCATGGCCTTATGCTTGGCGGGTTTGGGGTGGTATTTTTACGCAGGTGCCAAGGCTGTACCCGACTCAGGCCGGGCGTCCGGTTCTAGTCAGTTCTCCGGTTCTAGTCAGTTCATAGCGTCCGATCCGGGTCAGTCATTCAAGCCGGTGGTCTGCCATGACATCACGCAGGGCTGCGGCAACGATCACTTTATCGTCCGTTTCGACCGCATGCCGCATGTGATGCATCCGTTCGGCGTTACTGTTGAGGTCGGCGATTCCGGCAAGAGTCCTCCGACAGGCATGCATGCAAGTTTCGCCATGGCAGGCATGGAAATGGGCCTTAACCGTTACCGGATGTTGCAACAGCAAGATAAAACGTGGCATGCAGAAGTGACCCTGCCGGTGTGCGTGCAGGGCAAGAGTCTGTGGAATATGCAGCTTGAATTCAAATCTGCGACTGGCACGGAACGCTATCGCTTGACCTTCGAGTCGCCGGGGGCGTTACATTAACGGCGGATAATGCGGATTAGCTGCCTGGAATAAAAACCAATTTAATACCAATAAAAAAGGGGAAATCATGTCGTCGCAACTGGCTTACAACATTTACGGTAACGATCTGCAATACGTGGAAGTGGCGCTTAATCCAGGCGAGGAGATGATCGCCGAGCAGGGCGCCATGATGTACGTGGATGAGCATATCGCCATCGACGCCATCCTTGGTGATGGTAGCGCCTCGAGGCTGGGCGCCATCGGCCGCTTCTACCGGGCGCTCAAGCGTTCGTTCACCGGCGAATCCATGTTCAGTAGCCTGTATAAAAATATAGGCGGACAAACGCAGAAAGTGGCGATTGCCGCTCCCAG
>JAZKEL010000093.1:0-1898 GCA_040387075.1 Pseudomonadota bacterium | reverse complement strand
CGGCCATGCTGGATGACCAGGATCAGGTCTGCGTTCATGACCGTGCTTAAGCGATGGGCAATCACCACAGAACTGCGGCCTGCCATCAGCTGCTCCAGCCCTTTCTGCACTAGGTGTTCAGATTCGGAGTCGAGTGCACTGGTGGCCTCGTCCAGGATGATGAGTTGGGGGTCTTTCAGAATAGCGCGGGCAATGGCCACACGCTGTTTCTCGCCGCCCGATAACTTGATTCCGCGCTCGCCCACCATGGTGTCGTATTGCGCATCCATCAGGCGGATAAAATCGTCGGCATGCGCTGCACGCGATGCGGCCCGCACTTCGTCTTCACTGGCATTGGGACGGGCAAAGGCAATGTTTTCGCCTATGCTGTCATTGAACAGGGCGACATCCTGCAATACCACGCCCATCATGGCCCTCACACTGCGTTGCTGGTAATCGCGCAAATCGATGCCGTTGATCAGGATGCGGCCCTCGGAAGGGTCGTAGAAGCGCATCAGCAACTTGACGATCGTGCTTTTACCGCTGCCGCTGGTGCCTACCAGCGCCAGGGACTTACCCGCCTCCAGATGAAAACTCACCTGGGTCAGGGCGTTGGTTTCCTTGCCGGGATATCGGAATCCCACATTGTCGAAGGTGATGGTGCTGAGCTCCGATAACACTATGGCATTCGGTTTGTCGGCATGTTCGGAAGCCACATCCAGCAGCTCGACCAGGCGTTCCGCACTGCTTTCGATTTCGCTGGCCTGGTTGATCTGGCGCGATATCGGCGCGATGGTGCTGATCAGGTTCTGGGTAAGGGTCAGCACCAACAGGATATCGCCTGTAGTGAATTTTCCCTGCAAGGCCCCATGCGCCGTCAGCGCAACGGCTGCAAATACGCCAAAGGTGTTCAGGACGTTGAGGCCTTGCTCCGACCGCCATTGCGTCTTGTGCAGGTTGTCGCGCACGATCTTCCATTCCGCCTGGGTATCGTCGTAGCGCTGTTTGACTGCCGGCTCCCCGCCGAAGCTGCGCACCGTGGAAATATTGCCCACCATTTCGGCCAGTAGTCCGGTCATGCGGCCGGCCAATGCCTGCCAGCCACGCCGGTATGGCCGCGTCCAGCCTACGGTGCGGTAGGAAATGAAGAAATTGATCGCCAGTACAACGCCCATGATGGCACCGACCACAGGTGCCTTGACCAGCAGTACCACCAGGATGAAGATCATCTGCAGGAAGCCGGAAAGCGTGCCTTCGGTAAGCGATGACAGCCACATGGTGATGCTGGTGATGGTACCGAAGCGATCCATGATCTCGCCGACCCGCGTCTTTTCGAAATAGTCGATGGACTTCTGCGTCATCCCGTCAAAGACACGCTGGCGGAAGGTACTGACGGTGTCCAGCCAGAGATCGTCTGCCTGCTTGTTTTGCAATGCGCTGAACACCACGACACCAAAACGCAGGAAAAAGAACAGGATGAGCAGAACAGTCACGCTCCACGTTGCTGCTTCATGCGTGATCCTCCCGGCCAGCAACTGCGAAATGGCATCCACGATGCCCTTGTAAAGATAGGGCGTCGCGGTATTGATAAAGCCCAGTATGGTACCGACTGCGATAACGCCGATGACCCGGCCTTTGTATTCGGGGATGAACTGAATGGTGCGCCAGATATTTTTCATATTCTTCTAATCGGATGTAAGGTTGGTGCTGTGGTAGAAAGGGTGCATGTATCAGCAGAAAACATGCCAGACATCATGTTTATACGATTCATGCAGTTATGTTTAAGTCCGCTGTAACTGTTGATGATTGTGCAGCTGCGGGAGCAAAATGCTGCTGCATATGCAACAGCTACCGTCATGGCTTCGATACCCTGATTCGCATTGCCTGCAGTTGGGAACAAGCTGGGCACATCCATGTAG
>JAZKEL010000092.1:0-5021 GCA_040387075.1 Pseudomonadota bacterium | reverse complement strand
CAACTTGGCTTCCCTTTTCATCTTGAAGGTACCACTGTGACACACACTATTGCGCTGGTCGTTTATTTCTTTGCAAATATTGTTGAGAGCTTTGATTGATGACTCATGTTCAGTATTTTTATAAAACTTCAAAATGTGCTTTTGAAATTTACCGCGCAAACCATTTGCTGCACGCAACTGCTCATTTATTTCATGGACGGGCATAGCTGTGTTGGTAGAGTAATGAGCGCGAATAGTAAGGTTTGCAGCCAACTCAACCGCAATCGCCGCGCGTACCACTGACATGGAATATTCCTTACGCTTGAAAGACCACGAGTTTTTGACCAATTTGACTTGATCTTTTCAGCGTCGGTTCTCTGTTCGTATGGTGGCTTGTTGGGCATGGCGCTCTAATAGTTAATGGACGCTTGCGTCCATATAATAATATTTAAGATTTGGTTGCAGTCATGAAGTTTTCTTTTAATTTCTAGCAGTTAGTGATGCCCTGCCAGCATAATAATTAATAGCAAGTACGTATGCAAATGCTTTGGAACCTAGTGTAAAACTATAGCATGCGAGCGTCTGCTCTTTACCGAAAGCAGACATTATTGAATACCAGTTACTCTTTACTTATAAATTACTTTCGAATCGTAGAGGATTAAGCTGACCATTTGCATGAGACGGAGCGGCATCCATTAGTTATTATTAATCATAGACAGCCTTGCTTTAAAAGGTAGCGAATCTCGAGAGCAAAATCTTAATAGAGAATTTTGCATTTAAAATGTAAAGATAATTGCTTTACAGTTCTCCAGGGCAAACCCGCCTTGTTTTCATCAATATTTAGATTATTGTTGTCCCAACTTTACAATTTTTCTAAAAAATTCTCCAACTGGTGGAATATTCCCATTAAAACATGAGGTTAGTGATTAGGTTTGACTGAAGGCGGGTGTTTATGTCAACTGCCGTTTTAAAGACCGAGTTGTGATGATCTAAGTTTATAAATAAAGCCCCTGATCCAGGGGCTTTATTTTTGTACTCAATTCCTCAGCTTATTCAATTCAGCCCAGTAGAACTCTACCCAGTAGAACTTATTCCTGGGAAGTCGAGCTTCCTGCAGTTGCTTTTAACACGGCCTGCAATACACCCGGATATTTCTGTTCGATTTCTTCCAGCCTCAACGAATTCATGTGTTCAGTGCCTTCAATCGCAGTCTCAACAAGGCCGGCGCTCCGCAGGATCTTGAAGTGATGCGACATGCTGGATTTCGGGCGATTCAGGTCGATTTCCCCGCACGTCATTTTCCTGCCTGCAGCTGCAAGCAGCGTAACGATCTCAAGGCGCGTTGGATCTGCAAGGGCATACATGATGTCCGTCAATTCGATTTGATCCATGGAGGGGTGTTTGATTTGTCGCATGCACAAAATTTATCACATCCCTTGATAATATTCCATTGTTCGATTATATTCGAACAATAATACCAATGCATTGTTTGTTTTTACTCAACTATTCCTGAACATCGCCAGAGGATCAATATGACGGATTTATTTTCAACCTATCAACTTAAAGACGTGACATTAAAGAACCGGATCGCCATTCCGCCCATGTGCCAATACATGGCGGAGGATGGATTAGTGAACGACTGGCATAAGGTCCATTATGCAAGCCTGGCACGTGGGGGTAGCGGCCTGGTTATCGTAGAAGCAACGGCAGTTGCCCCGGAAGGCCGCATTACGCCGCATTGCCTGGGGCTATGGAATGATGCACAAGCGGATCAGCTCCGCGAAATTGCAGCCGCGATCAAATCTGCAGGGGCAGTGCCCGGCATACAGATCGCCCATGCTGGGCGTAAAGCCAGTGCCAATGTGCCATGGGAAGGCGATGATCATATTGCCGCAGATGCACCCCTTGCATGGCAGCCTATCGCTCCATCGGCCATTGCGTTCGGTGGCGATCTTCCACGCGTACCGACTGAAATGACGATTGCCGATATCCAACGCGTACAAAATGATTTTGTGGCGGCAGCCAAGCGAGCTCTGGATGCCGGGTTTGAATGGCTGGAACTGCACTTCGCCCATGGTTATTTATCACAAAGTTTTACATCGGCACATTCTAACCATCGCACAGATGAATATGGCGGCAGTTACGAAAACAGGGCTCGCTTCAGCCGCGAGACGCTTGCTGCGGTAAGGAAGGTATGGCCGGAAAACCTTCCACTGACCGCGCGCTTCGGCGTGCTGGAGTTCGATGGTAACGATGAGGAAACCCTCAGCGAATCTATTCGGCTGGTTACTGAGTGGCGGCAGCTAGGGCTGGATATGCTGAGTGTAAGCGTCGGTTTTACTATCCCTGAAACGAATATTCCATGGGGACCGGCATTCATGGCACCGATCGCACAACGGGTCCGCAATGAAGCGAAGATCCCGGTTTCCTCTGCATGGGGGTTCGGGGCGCCTAAGCTTGCCGACCAGGCAGTGCGGAATGAGCAACTGGATTTGGCCATGATAGGCCGGGCGCATCTAGAGAATCCGCATTGGCCGTATGAAGCGGCAAAAGCGTTAGGTAAAGAAACCCCGGCCTGGGTACTTCCGCCACCGTATGCGCATTGGTTATCCCGATATAAAAGCCCGGCGGAAGATTAGTCTTGAATCAGATGGTGGGAAAACGTTACCGATAGGGAGTTAGTGCGTAGCGCTGACTATCTGCTACACAAGCTTTAGGGCAGGAAGTTAGGCCGGCGGGCGCAATAGCTTTTCTTTGGGCCCGTCCGCCGTCACGCGACCGTTATCCAGCCCGATGATGCGGTCTATCACTTGCATCATGACGGCGCTGTGCGTGGTCATTAGCAAGGTGGCGCCTTCCAGGATTTGGGGCAGGCGTTCTGCCACCAGTGCTTCGCCTTCCGGATCGAAGCCAAGGCTGGGTTCATCCAGCAGCAATATACGGCTCGGTTGGGCAAAGGCGCGGGCGAGGGCGACTTTCTGGCGCTGTCCGCCGGATAGGTTGCTGCCCCGTTCTGCAATCGCCATATTCAATGTGAGCCTGCCCAGTCGTAGCTCGTCGTCCAGCCCGGATGCCCATAATGCCTGCTCGAAACGTTTGCTGTTGGTGGGAATGCCTGCCAGCAAGAGGTTGCTTTCCAGCGTGCCTGCAAACAGCACAGGATCCTGCGGCTTGTAAGACAGCCATTGCGCGCGGTCTTCTACGCTGATGGCGTTGAGGTTGTAACCGTCGATCAGCACTTCGCCTTCATCGGGCAGTACCAAGCCGGCGAGGACTTTGAGCAGTGTAGTTTTACCCGCGCCCGGACGCCCCAGCATGCCTATCTTTTCACCTGCGGCGATTTGCAGTGAGACCTCTTCCAGGGATTTGGGGCGGTTCAGGTATTCTTTACCCAGGCGCAAAATGGAAATCTGGCCTTTGGCGGTCGGTTTCCTGACGACAGGCGCTTCGGCATCTGTCTTTACCGGCTCGCTATCCATCAGGGCATCCATACGGCTGACAGCACGGCTGTAATCTTGCCATTTACCTAACACCAGGTACAGCGAAGTCACCAGCATCATGGCGCGTGAAGCTAATAAAGAACAGGCAATCAGAGCACCCACGGAAAGCTCGCGTGCCTCGATGAGGTAGGCACCTGTCACCAGCACGCACACGGTAGTGAAGGTGGACATGCTGGCGGAGAGGGTGTTGGTATGCGTGGTAGCAAGCCGGCGCTCTGCTTCGATCTGGTTTACTTTGCCGGATTGTTGCTTCCAGCCCGATTCCAGCAGATCGATAGCCTTGGTAGTGCGCGCTATTTCAATGCCCTGCAGTACTTCCCCCATATACGCCATGCGCACGGTATTCAGCTTCTCTGCCTCGCGGGTCAGGCGCAAGGTGCGATTCTGGATGATAAAACCGAGTGCTGCATAGATCAGCGTAAGTACGCCGACCAGTATCATCAGCGGCCAGGCGATGAGGCCGATGACCAGCATGTACAGCAGGTAAAACGGCAAGTCGGCAATGGCCAGCAGGTAAGTGGAGGAGATGAACCCGAGCGAGCTGGTCAGGTCGCGGTAGTGGGCAATGAAATTGGCGATGCTGCCGGGGCCTTTGCGGTCGGCCAGCAACCGCCGCCACAAGCCGTCATCTACATCGATAGCCATGACCTTGGCAGCGCGCTCCACCGTCCATGCACGCACCACGCGCATGCCGATATCGAACGAGATAAAGATCAGCATGCCGATGGCAAGTGCCCACAGCGTCTCGAATACGCCATTACTGACCACTTTGTCGTACACCAGCATGGAAAAAAGCGGCAGCAGCAGCTGACCTGAATTGATCAGCAGGCTGGCAATGCCGATTTCTACCCAACTCTTACGCAGCGTCTGCCAGAGTATGGACAGCCCCTGGGCCGGCTTCAACGAACTGGTTACCATACCGGCCTGTTTTGCTTAACAACGATCAAGTGGCTTGCCAGTGCACGGTGGCCTGCAGCACCGAAGTGCTGCTGTAAATACCATAAGTGATGTCATTACCACTGCCGGCCAATACGCTGGTGGTTTGTCCGCTTGAAAGGTCGATTGTAAAAGTATCGGCGCCCAGATCGCCCAGCACAGTGAGTGCAGGATTTGCAGTACTGCCAACAACACCGGTGATGCTTAAAATGCTGGCCGAGTCGACGTGGAACGCAGTCGAAGTCGCATCTCCTTTTATACTCAGTATTTCAGTATTAGTCACCAAGGTGGCAAGTGTGGATGTACTGTAAACCTGGTTATTAATGAACCCACTCAATACCAGCGTATCCGTGCCGGCTCCACTCTCGATACTGGTGAAACGGTCGGCGAATGTCGGGCCGCCGGCCACATTTACCGAGCCCAGGATAGTATCGTTGCCGGTACCGCCAAAGACAATATCCTTGCCCAGGCGGGCATCGATAAAATCATTATCTGCGCCGCCATCGATGGTATCGTTACCCGCGCCTCCAATAATGCTGTCGTTGCCAATGCCGCCTGTCAGGTTATCTGCGCCAGCCCCGCCGTCGATGGTGTCATTGCCGTCAT
>JAZKEL010000091.1:0-4213 GCA_040387075.1 Pseudomonadota bacterium | reverse complement strand
CATAACTATCATTGATCCCGTGAACGAACCCGTTACCCTGCTCCGTATCCTCTCCATCGTTTTTCCGGTGTTCGCCATCGCTATCGTGGGCTGGCTGTATGGCAGGCGGCGGAATGTGGACATGGCCACCGCCAACCAGGTCAATCTCGATATCTTCGTGCCTGCGCTGGTGTTCTCGGCCCTGGCGGATCGCTCGTTTGACCTCGCCGGGCACCAGGCCTTCGCCCTCGGCGCCTTCCTCATGATCATGGGCTGTGGCGTGACAGGCTGGCTGGTGGCCCGCGCTAGCGGCATTCCCGCCAAAATGTTAGTGCCCACTACCATGTTCAATAACAGCGCGAACCTGGGCCTGCCGGTTGCATTGCTGGCGTTCGGCCAGGAGGGCCTGGCAGCAGCAGTTGTGATGTTCATCGTCACCAACCTCGTGCATTTCTCCTTCGGCAACTGGTTCCTCGACCACCATGCCAAATGGTGGCAGGCCTGGCGCTACCCGGTGATCCTGGCCGCCATCGCCGGGCTTGCCGTCAGTTTTTCGGGGATGGAGATATGGGAGCCGTTAAGGGTCGGCATCAAGATGCTGGGGGACGTTTCGATTCCGCTCGCCTTATTCGCCCTCGGCATCCGCATCGCGCAATCGCACCCTAAAGCGATGCGTATCGGCGTAGTCGGTGCCATCGTGCGTCCGGTGAGCGGCATATTGCTCACCTGGCTGCTCGCGCTATTGCTCGGCCTGCAAGGAGAAGAAAAAGCGATGCTGATCATCTATGGCGCACTGCCGCCCGCCATGATCAATTACGTGTTTGCCGAGCGATACAACCAGGGGCCCGATGAGGTCGCGGCGATTGTGCTGATCGGGAATATCGCGGCGATTGTGGTGTTGCCGATTGTGCTCGCCGTTGTGCTCTAGCTAGGCCGTTAAATACTGGGCCTTTGTTTTCTCCATGTTTCTCTTACACATGAATACGGCTCACCCTACAGTAGAAATTTCGCGCGTATCTTAATGTGGTCTCCTGCACGCTCATAAACACATACCATTGAGGAGATAGATATGCACGGGGCCACAAATCTAGTTATCGCGTCATTATTTGCTGCCATCTTTGGCACAGCAATGGCAGATCAAGTCACGGGCAGTACCCTTGAACCCAAGGGCTCGCAAATCAATAACGCCAGCTCAGAAAGCAATCCCAGCGCAGGTACAGGGACAAGTACAGATACGGGCAATGGACCAAGTGCTGGCAGCGGCCCAAAGCCAGGCAAATCCTATGATGCCGGCACTCGCAAAAAGACAGGTAAAACGCCGGGTGCAGGAGCCGGCACGGGCACCGGAACAGGATCAACCAGCGGCAATACTGCAGGTGGCAGGTAAAAAAAGGAGCCTTGGCTCCTTTTGTATCAGTCTGTAAGCGAGCTATTCATGATTGATCAGCTAATGTTTTCAATAACCATATGGTCTCCGTTGCCGCTGTTTTATTTTTCATGGCGCCCTCAACCTCTTTTGTTTCAAGCGCTGCGAGTGAATAGCTATCGCCATAATGCCGCTGCAATTCAACTTCGCTTACGGAGAACGGCGGGCCGTTCATCAGCGACTGGTCATATTCATAAGCAATCACCAGCTGTGGGGCGCTGTGGGTAATGTTCATCAGGTGAGCCGCATAGTGTTTTCTTGTTTCTGCGGGCAGTGCGACGATTGCAGCCCTGTCGTATATCGCATCCACTTTCCCCAGCGTCTGGGTCGTTAAATCAAAAATATCACCTACGTATATATCGATATCGTTTGCGCTGTAATGCAGCAGGGTGCCTGTCTGGACGATTATCGGCTGCAGGCGTAGCGATTGAAACAGCTCATCGATTGCAAGCTTGCTTAGCTCAGCACCCACTACTTGGTATCCCCCTGCGAGCAACCATGCGATATCCAGTGTTTTGCCGCACAAGGGAATAAATACTCGACAACCATTCTTCAAATGTAATTTCTTGAAATAGGCGACAAGCAATGGATTTGCCTTGCCCTCATGAAATCCTATTTCGCCGCGTTCCCATCTGTTATGCCAAAAATCTGCTTCCATGTATCTAACGAGCGAGGTAGGGGATAGTCCCTGCAATATCGGTGTCGTCTATCAGTTGAAACCGGCTTTCGCTTCCATCCTGCCTGGCTTTGGCAAACGGTGCGTATTCTGGATCGCTGGCGAAGGCTTTGGCAGATGCTTTGTCTGGAAATTGAATCAGCGCAATCAGCGTTGCTTCCTGCGGTTCGCCCTCAAGCACATCAATATTGCCGCTACGGGACAAGTATTTGCCCCCATGTTTTGCTGCGATGTCGTGTACATGCGCAGCATATTCAGGAACCCATTTGTCGTCTTTCAGTAATACGCTTGCAATGATAAAAGCTGCCATTGGTTAACCTCTTTCTATTTAGACATGGATAGTTAAAGTATTTCTAAGTAAATGATGCGGCGAAATACAAATTAAAGATACTCCTATGTAGCTCTGGCTTTCGCATAAGCAAGTGCATACACACATGAATCATGTTGAAGTTTTCGATGAGAATGCTGAACTGAAGGTGACGGCACCGATCACCAATAAGGCGCCTAGCAATTGGGCATGGTTAGGTGGTAAGCCCTCTATCGAAGCAATGACCATTGAAGTAACAGGTACCAGGTTCATGAAAATTGCCGCTTTCGATGGTCCTAGTTTGGCAATGCTGGCATTCCAGAAAAGATAGGCAAGTACACCTCCCCCAACGGTCATGATGAGTAATGAAATGGAGGTCGGCAGTGTCGGCACTATAAAGCTATCCCCTTTTACGATTGCAGCAAGGCAGAGTGCGAGTGCACCTGCTGTCATGATCCCTGCTGTATTGGCAGGGCCACTTACGTGTTTGGGCATCAGTTTGCGGACCAGTACGTTATACAGTGCCCAGCATACATTCGCGATGCAGATGTAAAGGTCGCCGGTCGACACATCCAGATGCGCACCGGTGCCTAAAACGACAATTGCCACACCAGCCACTCCTACAGGGAATGCAATCATCTGTTGTCTTGAAGGTAAATCCCTGAGGATCAGGTACCCCAGGATTGCGGTGAGTAACGGGTTCAATGCCATGATCAGGGCGCCGTTTACAGCGGATGTGGTTTCCATGCCCAGAAAGAAGAACAGGTTGAATCCAAAAACCCCGACAACACCCAGTACCAGATAAGTCCGGAGATGCTTTAGTGGCGTACTCTCCCTCATCACCTGCGTGATCAATATCATGATGGCTGCCGCCAAAAGATAGCGACTGGCCCCTGCGACATAAGGCCCCATTTCAGCCACGACAGGTTTGGCTAAATTAAAATTGGCGCCCCAGAATATCGCTGCCATGGTGGCCATTAGATAAGTATTGATAATGCCCATTGGACTTCCCGTGTTGATAATAAGTATGTGGAAACATGCTGCAGGATAATCCCTCTATCCTGCAGCCGTCATTCATGACTTTTAATGGTCATTCTTCAACTCCGTTGACGATAAACACCCGGTAATCGGCACCTTGATGACGATGCTTGGCAGCCTCTTGGTATTTCGGGCTGTGATACCAGCTTTCAGCATCTTCCACAGTTGGGAAGCGGTGTATCAGGCATCCCTCGAAGCTGGCGCCCTCTAATATGTGCAGGGCGCCATATTTTACTATCGGTGTGATGGGATGTCCCTCGCGAGCAAGTGGAGCTTGCTGAGCATAGAAGCTCATCTGCGCTGAATCCGTTGTTTTCTCCCGGATCATGACAACATAAGCACTCATGATCAACGCTGCCTGGCCAAGGTTTGTAACAGCAATTCGGCCGCCTCGCTGGACGATGCTGGATTTTGTCCTGTGATCAGTAAGCCATCCTGCACCACATACGATTGCCAGTCATCGCCTTTCGAATAATTTCCCCCATTGTGGATCAACTCATCTTCTACCAGGAAAGGCACAATGTCGGTCAAACCCACGGCGGCTTCTTCAGAGTTGGTGAATCCCGTCACTTTTTTGCCCTTGACCAAAGGACTGTCATCCGCATTTTTTACATGACGTAAAACACCGGGGGCGTGGCATACAAGCGCAACCGGTTTATTCGCTATGAGCGTTGAACTGATCAGGCGGATGGAGTCCCCATCTTCCGCCAGATCCCATAATGGTCCATGGCCTCCTGGATAAAATACTGCGTCATAGTCTGCTTGATTCACTGTACTGAGTACCAAT
>JAZKEL010000090.1:568-1903 GCA_040387075.1 Pseudomonadota bacterium | reverse complement strand
CAATTCACCCTGGACAAGGCCACCGATGGCGACAAAAAGCTCAGTGTGGAAGACCTCACGGAGCGTCGTTCCATCCAGGACTGGATAGTCAGGCCCATGCTGCGCGGCATTCCCGGCGTGGCAGAGATCAATTCGCAAGGCGGTTATGTCAAGCAATACCAGGCGCTGGTCAACCCGGACCGCATGAACCATTACGGCTTGAAGCTGCAGGACATCTACAGTGCGCTGGCGCGCAATAACGCCAATAGCGGCGGCGGTATCCTGCCGCAATTCGCCGAACAGTACCTGGTGCGCGGTGTCAGCCTGATCCAGAGCCTGGACGATATCCGCAGCATCGTATTGAAAGAACAGAATGGCACGCCGGTATATATGCGCGACGTGGCGGAAGTGCAGATGGGCTACGAAGTCCGCGTGGGCTCATTGATCAAGAATGGCGATACCGAATCCGTTGGCGGCATTGTGATGATGATGCGCGGCGGCAATGCCAAGGAAGTGGTAAGCCGCATCAAGACGCGTGTGCAGGAGATCAACGATAAGGGCATGCTGCCAGGTGGGCTCAAGATCGTGCCGTTCTACGACCGTAGCGAACTGGTGGACGCTGCGCTGTACACCGTGGTCAAGGTGCTGATAGAGGGCATACTGCTGGTGATCGTCATCCTGTTCCTGTTCCTGGGCGATGTGCGCTGCAGCCTGATCGTAGTCGGCACCCTTATCCTCACGCCGCTGATCACCTTCATGGCCATGAATTATTACGGCATATCCGCCAACCTGATGTCGCTGGGCGGGCTGGCGATCGCCATCGGCTTGATGGTCGACGGTTCCGTGGTGGTGGTAGAGAACACCTTCCACCAGCTGGGCCATCGCAAAAGCGAAAGCAAGATCCGCGTGGTGTTCGAAGCGGCCTCCGAAGTGGCGACGCCGGTACTCTTCGGCGTGGGCATCATCATCCTGGTGTTCCTGCCGCTGATGACGCTGGAAGGCATGGAAGGCAAGATGTTTGCCCCGCTGGCCCTCACCATCGCCATCGCGCTGTTCGTTTCGCTGATTCTGTCGCTCACGCTTTCGCCGGTGATGTGCTCCTACATGCTGAAAGGCGGCAGCGGTGACGACACGCGCCTTATCCAGGCCATCAAACGGCATTACGTATCCCTGCTCAACTGGGCGCTCATCAATGAGAAGAAGACCATCCTCACGGCGGTGGTGGTGTTCGTGCTATCCATCCTGACCGTGCCGTTGCTGGGCACGTCGTTCATTCCCGAGATGAAGGAGGGCTCTATCGTTCCCAACATCATCCGTGTGCCCAATATCTCGCTGGAGGAATCCATCAAGATGGAA
>JAZKEL010000090.1:0-558 GCA_040387075.1 Pseudomonadota bacterium | reverse complement strand
GGCGCGGCGAAAGCCCGGCGGATCCGCAAAGCCAGAATGAGTCCTCGCCCATAGTCAGCCTGAAGCCGCGCAGCGAATGGCCCGCCGGCTGGACCCAGGACACCATCGCTGCCGAAATACAGGAGAAGTTGAAAGTGCTGCCTGGTGCACAGGTGGTCATGGCGCAGCCGATTTCAGACCGCGTGGATGAGTTGCTGACCGGTGTGCGTTCCGACGTGGCCGTGAAGATATTCGGCGACGACATGGCGACATTGAAATCCAAGGCCGAGGAAATCGCAAAACTGGCCGGTGAAATCCGTGGCGCCGTTGATATGCGTGTGGAAAAAGTGTCCGGCCAGCAATATCTCAATATGGTGGTGGACAGGCAGGCCATTGCCCGGCAGGGTATTAATGCATCGGATATCCACGATGTCATTGAAACAGCCATCGGCGGGAAAGTCGCTACGGAAATCTTCGAGGGTCAGCGCCGCTTCAGCGCGGCAGTACGTTACCCGGAAAGCTTCCGTAATAATGTCGAAGCGATCAGCAACATCCTGATTACGTCACCTAACGGTTCAC
>JAZKEL010000089.1:673-2243 GCA_040387075.1 Pseudomonadota bacterium | reverse complement strand
GAGCAATATCGTGGGTGCCGAGCAGTTGGAACGCTACAACGGTTTGCTCGCTGCTAAGGTGTTAGGCGGCGGAGCTCCTGGCATCAGTTCGGGGGAGGCCATCAAGCTGACCGAGAACATCGCCAAGCAAAGCTTGCCCGAAGGTTACCAGCTTGCCTGGACAGGCCAGGCATACCAGGAAAAACGCACTGGATCGGCTGCGGTGTTTGCGTTCAGCTTTGCCATCATCATGGTGTTCCTGATCCTGGCAGCGCAGTTTGAGACGTGGGCATTGCCGCTGGCGGTGATTATGGCAGTACCGTTTGCTCTGGCTGGCGCATTGCTCGCGGTCAAGTTCCGCGGCATGCCTAATGACATTTATTTCCAGATCGGCCTCATATCGCTTGTGGGCCTGGCAGCAAAAAATGCGATCCTGATCGTTGAATTTGCCAGCCAGATGATGGAGCAGGGAATGGCACCGGCGAAAGCTGCACTGGAAGCGGCACGCCTGCGCTTCCGCCCGATTGTGATGACGTCGATGGCGTTCGTGCTCGGCATCGTGCCGCTAGTCATCGCGACGGGTGCGGGTTCTGCTGCACGGCGCTCAATGGGTACCGGCGTATATGGCGGCATGCTGGTAGCGACCTTCGTAGCCACTATTTTCATTCCATTGTTCTTTACCTGGCTGACAGGCAAGCATGTCAGACATCACGGCAAACTACCGGAAGAAACTGCAAAAGAGGAAACAGTATGATGGGGTTTTTAAACGTATCTCAACCGGCGAGTCCAGTAAGAAGTCTCGTCTATATAGCAGTAGTCACAAGCTTGATATCCGGTTGCGCCATGATGGGGCCCGATTACTGGCGCCCTAAGGAAACGGTGCCGGCAAAATTCACTGAAGAAGTGGCAAGCTCCGATACAGCAACTGCGCCGGTATCGTCCACATGGTGGGAGTTGTATCAGGATCCCATCCTGAATGACCTTATCGTCAAGGCTCACCAGAACAATACCGATATCAAGCTAGCCGTCGCGCGAGTCGAAGAGTCGGATGCATTTCTGCGAGAAGTAGGAGCTGCGCTTTTCCCCCAAATAAACCTGGACTCGACAGCTACACGTTCGAAGATCACGCAACTTGGCGCTACACCTTTGTTTAATGGCATCCAGCCCATCCGTGAAAACTATAATATCCGTTTAGGTACTTCATTTGAGTTGGACTTCTGGGGCCGTCTGCGTCGGGCAAAGGAGTCTGCACGCGCCCAGGCCCTGGGTACCCGATTTGCAAAAGATACGGTAGAGCTTTCATTATCAGGCTTGGTTGCGAGCAACTACTTGTTGTTGCGTAGCCTGGATGCCCAGCTTGAATTAACGCGTGATAGTTTGCGTAGTCGCAGGGAAAGTCTCGACCTGACGCAACGCCGTCTTGACGGCGGTGTTGCATCGTCGCTGGATGTGAACCAGGCGCAGGTGGCCGCTTCCAATCTTGATGCCCAACTTGCCGACCTGCTGCGCCAACGCGCCATTGTTTTGCACCAGCTTGCCGTGTTGACCGGGGATCTTGAGTTGCAACTAGCCGAGGGGCATATCGATAGTT
>JAZKEL010000089.1:0-663 GCA_040387075.1 Pseudomonadota bacterium | reverse complement strand
GTTTGCCGCTGCCGCCAATCCCTCCCGCTGGCCTGCCTTCCAGCTTGCTCGAAACACGCCCCGATGTAAGGCAGGCGGAGCAGGGCCTGATCTCGGCCAATGCCAATATCGGCGTTGCCAAAGCAGCCTTGTTCCCGACCATTACATTGACCGCTTATTACGGTGGTGAAAGTGCCCAGCTTGGCGATGTGCTGAAGTCGGCAGCGCGGATATGGTCAGGTGGCCTGGGCTTGAACCTGCCTATCTTCGATTCCGGCAGGTTGAATGCACGGCTGGACCAGGCAACCGCGGTACAGAAGCAATCGCTCGCCAGCTATGAAGGCGCAGTACAGACCGCGTTCAGGGAAGTGAATGATGCCCTGGTCAACGTGCGCCAGAATACGGAACGGGAAGAGTCATTGCGCATCAGCAGGGATGCGGCGCAGAAAGCGCTGGCGACGGCTGAAAATCGTTATAAATCGGGCTATTCCGGTTACCTGGATGTCCTGGATTCACAACGTGTCTATAACGATAACTCGCTGGCATTCATCCAGAGCCGTCAGGCCAGGCTGGTGGCTACCGTGGACCTGTTCAAGGCACTGGGTGGCGGCTGGAACGCTGAAGACTCTAAAAGTAATACTGTGAAATAAAGCAGTGCTTATAAAAGCAGTGGCTGAGTTTTAG
>JAZKEL010000088.1:2216-5108 GCA_040387075.1 Pseudomonadota bacterium | reverse complement strand
ATCAACAGCATGCTGACGGTGGGCCGCGGCCAGCGCATGGGCCTGTTCGCCGGTTCCGGCGTGGGTAAAAGCGTATTGCTGGGCATGATGGCGCGCTACACCACTGCCGATGTCATCGTGGTCGGCCTTATTGGCGAACGCGGCCGTGAAGTGAAGGAATTCATCGAGAATATTTTAGGGGCTGAAGGTCTTGCACGTTCCGTGGTGGTGGCGGCACCTGCCGACGCTCCTGCACTGATGCGCCTGCAGGGTGCCAGCTATGCCACGACCATCGCCGAGAGCTTCCGCAACCAGGGCAAGAATGTACTGTTGATCATGGATTCACTGACCCGCTATGCCATGGCGCAACGCGAGATTGCGCTGGCAATTGGCGAGCCGCCTGCTACCAAGGGTTACCCGCCGTCCGTATTCGCCAAGTTGCCGGCATTGGTCGAGCGCACCGGTAACGGCAAACGCGGCGAGGGTTCCATTACCGCTTTTTATACTGTGCTGACCGAGGGCGATGACCAGCAAGACCCGATTGCCGATGCCGCCCGCGCCATTCTCGATGGCCATATCGTATTAAGCCGCAGCCTGGCTGAAAGCGGGCACTACCCGGCCATCGATATCGAGCAATCCATCAGCCGGGCCATGCACACTATTACCTTGCCTGAGCACCAGAAGCTGGCGCGCAAGCTCAAGCAGTTGAATTCGCGCTATATGCGCAGCGTCGACCTGATCAATGTCGGTGCCTACGAGTCGGGCAGCGACCCGGTGCTGGATGAAGCGATCCGCCGCCATGAGGGCATGGAGGCATTCTTGCAGCAGGACATCGCCGAGCGCTCCAGCGTGGAGGAAAGCCTGCAGCAGCTAGCCGGGGTGCTGGGTGGCCAGGTTGTGTAATGCAGGCGCTTAAATTGAAGCATAAGTTAAAGCCAAATTTAAAGCCAAGTCAGAGGGGAGAACGGGATGGCTGAACAATCCATGCAGGTAATCAACATGTTGAAAGACATGGCCGCCAAGGAAGTGGAGATGGCGACCGAAGCCCTGGCCAAGGCCATGAAGGGGGTCACCGAGGCGGAAGGTAAATACACGATGCTGCATGAATACCGCCAGGGGTATGCCGACAACCTGGCCAAGTCGATGGAAATCGGCATCAGCGCGGAGTCTTACCTGAATTTCCAGAACTTCCTGCGCAAGCTGGACCAGGCCATGACAGGCCAGCTCGAAGTGGTGGAGTTCGCCAAACGGCAAGTCGTCATCCAGAAAGAGCTGTGGCAGGAAAGCCAGCGCAAAAAACTTTCCTACGAGGTGTTGCTGCAGCGCGCTGATAAGAAAGCACAAAAAATCGAGCAGAAACAGGACCAGAAAATGATGGACGAATATGCCACCCGCATGACGCGTGTGGTAAGGAAGTAACGCCGTTTTTAAGCCGTTTAATTAATAAGCCGTTTAATTAAACAGTGGCGCAGCAGAAATACTACGCAACATACTCACTATTACCTGATTAGTTAACTGGAGTCAGTACCATGCAGAACCTGCCTATACAATTTACGCAAACACCGCCCGTGAAGAATGGCGGGGCGGATGCAGTCAGCAAGATTGATCCGGTATCGCCCGCATCTAACCAGTCATTCCAGAACATGTTGTCGAAACAGGTGCAGCTCAAGCAGGCGAACACCAGGCAGCCTGTCCAGCCACCTGCGCAGCAGAAACCAGCCGTACAGTCGAAACCGGTTCCGCAGCCGGCTGCGCCTTCCAATACCGACGCGGCTGCGCAAAAGAGCAAGGCCGACAGCAAAGCGGCAGAGCAGGCGAAAGATGCCGAGGGCAAGCCGGCGGTTGCGGATACTGCAGAGATCAGGAGCAAGATCGCGAGCGATGTCGATGCCTTGTCTGCCAAGGCACTGGGCAAAGAGAAGGAAAGCGAATTGAGCCCTGAAGGTGCGGCAAGTGCAGTGGTAGACCCTGCATTGGCCGGACAGCTGGGCGTGCCCGTGCCGGTCGTGAATACCGCTGTCGGCGGTACACCGGTGCAGACGGATGCCGATGCCGCTACACAGAAAGTGGCCTCACCGCTGGATACCGCATTGAATAATGCCTTATCGCAGGGCAAGGGCACTGCTGCCGATGGTGCAGTCAAGCTTGAAGATGGCTCCCCGGACATGAAAAATGCCAAAGACAACACTAAGGCGGAGAATTCCAAACTAGGTGCCGATAACTCGCGCTGGCTGGATTCGGTGATGGCAAATGCCGCAAAATCCGCCAATGCCGATGAATCGGCGAATACCAAGCTTGCTGCCGCTACGGCCAAGGATTTTGCAGTTAAGGACATCGCCCCGGTGCCTGCTTACCAGCCTGTTGCTGCAGCGAATGCCATGCAGGCCGCCCAACAGATCGGCAGCGCCAATGTGATTAATGCTATGCCCGGTAAAACCGGCTGGGATGAGGCCATCAGCCAGAAAGTGATATGGATGGCGGGCTCCGGCGAGCAATCGGCATCACTGACACTCAACCCGCCTGACATGGGACCATTGCAGGTCGTCATCCACGTGCATAACGACCAGGCAGATACCACATTCATCTCGGATAACCCGGAAGTAAGGCAGGCGCTGGAAAACGGCCTGTCGACCTTGCGCGAGAAAATGGGGGAGGCCGGCATCCAGCTTGGCCAGGCTAACATCAGCTCAGGCGGGCAAGCGCAGCAGGAATTCCAGCGTGCCACCCAGAACCGAACGGGCGCACAACCCGGCCAGGCAGGCGATGGCAAGAATGGCGGCGGTGGCGACCCGTTTCGCTGGCGATGAATGCATGTGTGTTCTCAATGAATGTGGCTGCGCAAGGCGCGTTTTCCCAGCCTGCACTGTAACGGACCCCGGCGCGGCCCGCTGGCGGAATGCGATGAACTGCAAC
>JAZKEL010000088.1:0-2206 GCA_040387075.1 Pseudomonadota bacterium | reverse complement strand
TGCTGCCACCGTGGGCAGTTCGAGTACAACCATGCGCGTGGCCAATGGCCTGGTAGATACATTCGCCTGATCGGCTGGCATCCGCCTGCTGTTTGGGTGCCAAGGCATTTCCCTGCTGAACATGGGCAGGGGAGTGCTTAGTCAAAAACATTCCTTTTTTATATTGGCGTTTCGGTTTAATCTTGCTGGACGTGATGCGTGAGCACATCCAGCAGTGAAGCGGAAACTGCCAATTTAACGCCTTTTTCCCCTTCTTATCTGTGCATGTTGCCACGCCTCTTTTCCCGATAATAAAGTCATCAATTTGCAGCAAAGGAACGTGGTACATGGCACAAGATCCAAAACCGGACGAAGCAGGCAGTCCCGAACCGAAATCAAAGAAAAAGCTGATCATGATCATCGTCATCGTGCTGATCCTGGCAGCCGGCGGTGGAGGTGCAGCATGGTTTTTCCTGGGCCATAAAGAACCGGCCGGCGCTAAAAAAGAAGCCAAGCATGAGGAGCCGGCGAAAGCGCCTGTATTCCTTACACTTGAAACGTTCACGGTCAACCTGCAACCCGATCCTGACGAGAAGTTTCTACAGTTGGATATGAGCCTCCAAGTAGCTTCGGCTGAGGTCGGTGAAGAGCTTAAGCTGCAGATGCCGGCAGTGCGCAACCGCCTGCTCTTCCTGCTGAGCAGCAAGAAAGCTTCGGAAGTCAGCAACATGGAAGGCAAGAAAACGCTCAGCGATGAGATCCTTGCCGAACTTAAAAAACCATTCACCCCCCACGGCAAGCCGCTGGAAATCCTGGGCGTGTTTTTCACCTCTTTCGTCGTTCAATAGGGTCAACAGGGTAATCACTTAACATGGCCGACAATTTTCTATCCCAGGATGAAGTCGATGCGCTGCTGAAGGGCGTAGGCGGCGACCAGGACGAAGACCAGCCCGCTGTAGATAATGGCAGTGTCCGCGACTACAACCTGGCAACGCAGGAGCGCATCGTGCGTGGGCGCATGCCTACGCTGGAAATCATCAACGAGCGATTTGCACGCCTGGTGCGCATAGAACTGTTCAACTTCCTGCGCCGCGGCGTGGAAGTCTCCGTCGGCCCGGTGCGTATCACCAAGTACAGCGATTTCATCCGCAATCTTGAAGTCCCTACCAACCTCAACCTGGTGCAGATGAACCCGCTACGCGGCACGGCACTGATGGTGTTCGACCCGACCCTGGTCTTCCTGGTGGTGGATAACCTGTTCGGTGGCGACGGCCGGTTCCATACCCGTGTCGAAGGCCGCGACTTTACGGCGACCGAACAGCGCATCATCCAGCGCATCCTCAATATCGTCTTTGAAACCTATTCCAAGTCGTGGGAGCCCGTTTACCCGGTCAAGTTCGAGTACATCCGCTCCGAAATGAATACCCAGTTCGCCAATATCGCCACGCCGAATGAAGTGGTGGTGGCGACCACGTTTAATGTGGAACTCGGTCCATCCAGCGGGGAGATCCATTTTTGCTTCCCCTATTCCATGGTCGAGCCTATCCGCGATGTGCTGACTTCCCCGCTACAGGGCGAGGTGCTGGGAACAGACAAGCGCTGGGTGAAGCTGATGACGCAACAAGTGCAGGCTGCCGAGATCGAGATCATCGCCAACCTTGCCAAAACCAATATGCAGCTCGGTGATGTGCTGAACATGAAGGTGGGTGACGTTATCCCGCTGAACATCCCCGAATCGATAGAAGGGCAGGTGGACGGTATCCCGGTCATGCTGTGTAAATACGGGATGTTCAACGGCCAGTATGCATTACGCGTAGAAAAGCTTTTGCGGTCCAACTCGACCGAATATATCAAAGGAGAGTCAAATGGCGATTGAAGAGAGTGAAGTTGAGACGATAGTGGAAGACGACTGGGGTGCCGCGATGGCCGAACAAACGTCGTCCGAATCCACGGTGTTCCAGAATAGTGCCACTGAGCAGGCACAGGTATTCACCGAATTCTCGCCGAAAAGCAAGCTGACCGAGACGCAGAACGACATCGATTTCATCCTGGATATTCCTGTCCAGCTGACGGTGGAACTCGGCCGTACCAAGATCGCCATCAAGAACCTGCTGCAATTGGCGCAGGGTTCCGTGGTCGAGCTGGATGGCCTGGCAGGCGAGCCCATGGACGTGCTGGTCAACGGCTGCCTGATCGCCCAAGGCGAAGTGGTGGTGGTCAATGATAA
>JAZKEL010000087.1:0-2459 GCA_040387075.1 Pseudomonadota bacterium | reverse complement strand
GTGGCTTCCTGTGCATTGGCCATGCCGGAAATCTGCACGCGACCGCCGCCTATCTCTTCATTGATCACAGGCGCGGTAATGACTTCCGCCTTGCCTTTTTCTACCAGCAGGATGGCCATGCGCTTCTTCACGTTCTCGCGCGTCACTTGCTGGAAGATACGCGCGCCGCGACCATCCAGGGTCACGTGCACGACCGAGCCGCCGCTCTGCTGGTCAAGACCTGGGCCGGCGTCCGTGATGTAGTCACCAGTCAGTACTACGGCTTTTTTGACCAGGATGGGGTTGCCGCTGCGATCCACATAGAATTCGTCGCCGAACGGGACTTGCCCTTTGCTGGCGCTTTCCAGGGTGGCGGCATCGCTTTTCTCTTCATCCACCATGCGGATTTCCAGGGTAGCGGTACGGCCCAGGATCTCCTTGGCCTGCGCAGTGTCCTGCACACCCGGCAACTGCACTACGATGCGCTCTGCACCTTGCTGCTGGATGATAGGCTCGGCTACCCCCAGTTCGTTGATGCGGTTATGCAGGGTCTGGATGTTCTGCTTGAGTGCGAAATCCTGGATGCGCTTCTGTGCTTCCAGGCTCAGGCTGGCGCTCAGGATCTGGCTGCTGCCGTCGCTGCTTTCGCGGAAGGTCAGGTCCTGGTTTTCCTTGGACAGCACCTTGCGGGCTTTGGCCAGTTCCTCTGCGCTGGTGAAACGCACTTCGACCGACTGGCCCTGGCGCGTCACGCCGGCATAGGAGATGCGCTCTTTGCGCAGCGTGCTGCGGAAGTCGCCTACGTAGCGGTCAGCTGCCTTGTCGAGTGCGGCTTTCATGTCGACCTGCAGCAGGAAGTGCACACCGCCGCGCAAGTCCAGGCCCAGGTACATCGGCTTGGCGCCAATGGCACGCAGCCAGCTGGGCGAACGTGAAATCTGGTTGAGGGCGATCACGTAATCCTTGCCCAGGCTCTTTTCCAGAACATCCTTGGCGTGGAACTGGTTATCGGTATTGTCGAACCGCACCTTAACGCCGGTCTCGTCGATGAACAGCGTGTCGTAGGGCAGCTTTTCCTGCTTAAGTACATTCTCAACCTGTTCCAGTAATTGCGGGCTGATGGTGCCCGTGCTCTTGACGGTGGTGATCTGCACTGCCGGCGCTTCGCCGAAGACATTGGGCAGGGAATAGACCAGGCCCAGAAGCAGTGCAGTCAGCACCAGCAGGTATTTCCACGTGGGGTAACGGTTCATAGTGCGGCTCGCGTTGTATTCCAGTCATGTGGCCAGGATATGGATATCAGTCGATGTCTATATCGCCGGCAGATGGAATAGTGATGTTGTAATGTTGAGGTTAAAAAGCCAGTAAATATAAGGCGTCTTCAATAACTTAAAGCGCCTTGCTTCAAAGCGCCTTGATAGTACCCTTAGGCAACAGTGTCTGTACCGTGTGCTTCTGCACGTTGATCACCACTTCCGGCGCGATCTCGATACCGACTGTGTTATCACCTACCTTGGTGACTTTACCCAGGATGCCGCCGGATGTGCTGACTTCGTCGCCTTTTTGCAGGGCGTCGATCATCTTGCGCTGTTCCTTGGCCTGCTTCATCTGCGGGCGGATCAGCATGAACCAGAACAATACGAAAATAACGACCAGCGGGGCGAAGCTCAACCAGTCTGGGGATGCGGGGCCTGTAGCGGCAAAAGCGGTACTAATCAACACGGGCATTACCTTTCACAAAAAAGCTTCATTAGAAGCTGGTAAATCATTAAGAAGCTTCATCGAGAAGCTGGCAAATCAACAAAAGGCCTCATTAAAGAAGCTATTAAACACCTGTAACGGGCTGGTTTAAAGATCACGCAACCCTGAATTAGCTGCCTCGTTAGTCAGGCAGTGCAGTGCCTGCAAGGGCAAAATTTAATCCACAGGATTCTAGCATAATGCTAAGTGAGCAGTGACTTATCTATGGCAACGGTGGTTCTGCAGCAGAGAGGGATGAGCGCTGGCGGTGGAACTCTTCCTCGAAGGCGGCAAATCGGCCTTGCTCGATAGCCAGGCGCATGCCGGCCATCAATTCCTGGTAGTAGTGCAGGTTATGGATGGTGTTGAGGCGCGCACCCAGTATCTCGCCCAACCGATGTAAATGGTGCAGGTAGGCGCGGCTGAAGTTGCTGCAGGTATAGCAGGTGCAATCGGCATCCAGCGGCGCCGTGTCGGTCTTGTGGCGGGTGTTCTTGATCTTGATGTCGCCATGGCGGGTGAACAGCCAGCCGTTGCGTGCGTTGCGCGTCGGCATCACGCAATCGAACATGTCGATGCCTTTGGATACTGCAGCCACCAGGTCTTCCGGCGTGCCCACGCCCATCAGGTAGCGGGGTTTGTCTTGCGGTAGTTGCGGCGCGGTATGCGCGAGGATGCGCAGCATGTCTTCCTTAGGCTCGCCTACCGACAATCCGCCGATGGCGTAGCCGTCAAAGCCG
>JAZKEL010000086.1:0-3793 GCA_040387075.1 Pseudomonadota bacterium | reverse complement strand
TGCGACAAGACGCCCAGCAATTTATTCACCAGGACCATGTCTTGCTCGAAAGAAATCGAAGTAGCGGTTGTCATGCCGGGTTTAGTCATCGTCGTCATCGCCTAAATTAAGTTGATCACATTCAAGGTCGACCAGTAAACGTTGCTCCGGTCCAGAAGTGATCAGGCTTGTGAAGTCTTCTTGCTCATTAATAAATCTTTTACGCTTTCGATCAGGCCATCTGCCACTTTTTCCGAGTTCACCTTGAACTGGCCGCTGGAGATCGCTGATTTGATAGCATCCACTTTTTGCGCATCGAATACGCTGTCGGCAGATACGCTGGCTTCGATCGATTGCAGTTGGGCAGACAATGGCGACAGGGTCACGTCACCGCCAGTCTTGGCTTCTGGTGCTTTTTCTGTTTTCTTGCTTGCGCTCGTATCGACCTTATCAGCACTGATGCCTAAAGGGCCTTTGATTGAGTCATTGATTTTCATGAGATTTTTTCCTTTCGCTAGTGAATACTATGCGTCTTTACCACATGCTTACACGCATCCATAAGGTACATAACGACATAGTTTAAGCGAACTTTAATACTTTAAGAAGATTCAATTTTCGTCTGCCAACAACAATGGCCGCGCACTACCCTGCCTTAGTAACCGACCTGGATTTGCCCGCCTACGCGTGCAATACCGCTGACCACCTGCCCGCTTGCCACTTTCACCTGCACCACCTGCCCCTCATTGGCGTTGGCCAGTGCCCTGCCCTCTGCCGACACGCTAAACCCATTGCCTGCGGAGGTCAGCATCACGGTTTGTCCCTGCTGCACTACGGGCGAGACTTTCAGCATTTCCTGCCGCAACACAGTACCAGCACCCATGGAGATATTCACCGAACGGCCGATCGCCTGGGCTGGATCCGTGAATACGCCGGCAGGCAACTGCGTCAGTTCACCGCTTTCAAACATGAGATCGTCGCCCGACATGATATGGCCTTGTGCAAGCGGGCCTGCGGCTACCAGGTACTTCGATGTAATGCTAACCATCGCCTGCACATAGATCGTCCAGTTGACCGGCGCATTACAGCGAACGCCTACACTGGTCCGGCCCCATGCACGGCTGCCGGGCGGCAGAAACACCTGCACAGCATCACACTGCGCAAGTCGTAAATTAGGGTCTATGCTACCGGCGGACACCGTGACTTTTCCAGGATAGCCCATGGTTTGTGTGGTGAGGAATTCAGTGATGCTGGCTTTAAGGGCCTTGGTATCCTGCTTCAGGATATCCTGCCGGGCGATGGGTGCTGGCATCGGTTCGGCATAGCTTAGCTTCACAAGCCCGAACATGAGTATGGACGCCGCCATAAACAGTACCCCTATCCGTACGATATAGGACACGGTAGAAAATTCGGCCGCATATACCGTAGTTTGCGAGGGCCTATTCGATGTATGGATGCTGGTATTCATATCATTCGCCTTGTGCACATTGATTCTGGTATTCAGGTAACAGTCCAATACGATCCGCTAGCTGACTATTCAACATGCATTCTACGCAGGCGACCGCATAGTAAAACTCGGAAAAGGGCATAAATCACCCTTCTTCTTCTGCAATTGAAGTGCAGGCTTTACTTCTAAACTTTGCTCTATGAATGTTATTGGCTCCATCAATGTTATCGGTGCATGTTGGGCTATCTTTAGGACAACCGGAACTGCTGGCGATGGCACAAGTAATTGAGGATCGCCTGAATGAAGCCATGTAATTGAAGTTGAAGCCACGTAATTGAGAAAGTGGAGAGCACTTATGAATAAACTGGACGATGCCTTAAATTTCCACCAGAGCGCGCTGCGGGTACGCGGCCAGCGTCAGGAGCTGATTGCCGCCAATATCGCCAATGCGGATACCCCTAATTTCAAGGCACGCGACGTCGACTTCGGCACTGCCATGAAGAATGCCCTGGCCGGTAATGCCAGCAAGGCATTCAACACCACCACCACGTCTGCCGGCCACATGAATGGAACGCCTTCAAGCACCGGCGGACCCGGTGAGCCTTTGTTCAGGCCGGTGATCCAGGGCAGCGTGGATGGCAATACGGTGGACATGGACGTTGAGCGCAACCAGTTTGCCGATAACGCGATCCGCTACGAAGCCAGCCTGATCATGATCAACGGCCAGCTCAAATCGATGCTGACAGCGATCAACGGCCAGTAATCAATACAGTACAAGCAGTTAAACAGCAGTAAAGGAGACCACCATGTCCTTATTTAACGTATTCAATATATCCGGCTCCGCGATGAGCGCACAGTCGCAGCGGCTAAATGCTGTCGCCAGCAACCTGGCCAATGCCGACAGCGCCACCAGCGCCAACGGCACACCGTACAAGGCCAAGCAGGTGGTATTCAATGCGATACCGACCAAATCGCCGGATGTGAGCGGGGTCAAGGTACAGAAAATCATCGAGGACAAGTCGCCCGCCAAAGTGGTCTACGACCCGAAAAGCCCGATGGCAGACAGCAAAGGCTACGTCACCATGCCCAACGTGAATGTCACCGAAGAAATGGTCAACATGATCTCGGCCTCGCGTGCCTACCAGAATAACGTGGAAACCATGAACACCGCCAAGACACTGTTGCTTAAGACACTGAGCATCGGCCAGTAACGATTATTAAAAGCTTAATAAGGAAACCAACATGACTACTCCCGTAAGCAACAGCACACCGACGCAGGCTTTCCTGGATTCGATCAACGGTACCAAGGACAGTGCTAAATCCACTGCTGCCGAAGCGCAGGATCGTTTCATGACGCTGCTGGTCACGCAGATGAAAAACCAGGATCCGCTGAACCCGCTGGACAATGCGCAGGTCACCAGCCAGCTGGCACAGCTGTCGACCGTCACCGGCATCGATAAGCTGAACACCACGCTGGAATCGTTGATCAGCAATGTGCAGACCGGCCAGTCCTACCAGGCTTCCAGCATGATCGGCCATAACGTACTGGTCAGCGGCAACACCATCACTACCAGCGCTGAAGCAGGCGGCTACTTCGGCGTCGACCTGCCCACAGGCGCGGATAAGATGACGGTCACCATCAAGGATGATAAAGGTGCCACCATACGTACACTAAGCTTAGGCGAACAGGATTCCGGCGTCACGCCGTTCGTGTGGGATGGCCTGAACAGTGCAGGCGAAAAAGCCCCTGCCGGCACCTACAAATTTGAGGTATCCGCCACCACCGGCACCGGCGCAGTGACCTCGACGCCACTGAGTTACGCCCAGGTATTAAGCATCTCCAACAGCACGACCGGCATCAAACTCAACCTGAGCAACCTGGACACGGTGAACACCAGCGACGTGAAGGAAATTTTCTAACGCATCATCCCGGCCTGACGGCCTGCACCAATTCCATCTAACGATCAGGAGAGCAACATGAGTTTTCAACAAGGTTTGAGCGGTTTAAATGCAGCGTCCAAAAGCCTGGATACCATCGGCAATAACGTAGCGAATGCCAATACGGTGGGGTTCAAGCAATCCCGCGCTGAATTTGCCGACGTGTTCGCAAACTCGCTTTCCGGCGGCGGCACTTCGCAGATCGGCATCGGCACCAAAATTTCCAATGTGCAGCAGCAGTTTACCCAGGGCAATATCACCAATACCGACAACCCCTTGGATATCTCCATCAATGGAGGCGGCTTTTTCCGCCTGAGCGATAACGGCAGCATCGTCTATAGCCGTAACGGCCAGTTCCAGATGGATAAGGAAGGCTTTATCGTCACTGCAGCCGGCAACCGCCTCACCGGTTACTTGCCTAACCCTGCCAAC
>JAZKEL010000085.1:0-7263 GCA_040387075.1 Pseudomonadota bacterium | reverse complement strand
AGTGCCGGCTACAGTGCCGGCTATAGTGCGGCTACAGCGCATGCCACATGCGTCGTAGCGGAATTGCAGACCAGGGGGCGCGGCCGCCGTGGCCGCAGCTGGCAAGCGGCACTGGGCGCAAGCCTGACGTTTTCCCTGCTATGGCGATTCCAGTGCGGGGCTTCCGCACTATCCGGCTTAAGCTTGGCAGTGGGCGTTGCCATGATCCGCGCCCTGCGCGAAACCGGCCTGGCCGAAGCAAAACTCAAATGGCCGAATGACGTGGTAGTAACCGTCAACGGCCAGGCCGGTGCTTATCATAAGCTGGCCGGTATCCTCATCGAACTGCAGGGCGATATGGAAGGCCCCAGCGCTGCTGTGATCGGCATAGGCGTGAACCTGAAGCTGCCTGAACAGGTGCGCCGCCATATCGACCAGCCGGTCGCCGATATGGCAATGCTGATGCAGCGCACGATCAACCCGAACACCCTGCTTGGCGTATTGCTCAAACACCTTGCGGTAGTGCTGAGCGAGTTTGAGCGCAACGGTTTCGATAACCTGCGTGCCGAGTGGCTGCAGTATCATGCCTACCAGAATGAACCTGTAAGGCTGATCATGCCGGATGGTCGCGAATTGCAGGGGATTGCGTGTGGCGTTGCGACGGACGGTGTACTGCTGGTGAAGACACCGCATGGCGAGCAACGCTTTTCATCCGGTGAAATCAGTTTGCGCGGCGTGGCAGGCAATGACTGACGCGCGTCTCGTGCTCACGGTGGATGCTGGCAATACGCGCACCAAATGGGGCGTGTTCGATGATGCCGGCATCTTGGTCGTGCATGGCGTATTGGCTAATGCTGATCTAGGGCAGTCCCTGCTAAATCCCCCGCAGGCATGGGAAAAATGTCGATGTGCCGTTGTCTCGAATGTGGCGGGGGATGAAATCCAGCATGCCCTGGCGGCTGCATTGCATCTTGCTGGAATCCCTGCCGAGTTTATTACGTCGACAGCATCCGCCTGCGAGGTAATCAACGGATACGAATCGCCGGAAGCGCTTGGGACAGACCGCTGGGCGGCCCTGGTCGCCGCCTGGAGTTTATATAATCAACCATGCATAGTAGTGAATGCCGGAACGGCGCTTACTGTAGATGCCCTGGCGGCCCATCCCTCCGGCCATGCAATATTTCTCGGCGGCTTGATTACACCTGGCTTACGCTTGATGCAATATACGCTCGTTAACAACACGGCCGGGATCTCGGTATATGACGGTATCTTGCACGACTTTCCCATTAGTACGGCGGATGCTGTCTACAACGGCGCGCTAAGTGCCATGACAGGTGCCGTGAAATCGATGCTGGCGAAGCTGCAGGCGCATCAGCCTGGTCCGCTTCATTGTATTATTGCGGGCGGTGATGCTGCCGTTATGGCACAAGTGTTGCGTGCCGATATGGGCGATGGTGCGTCGATTACGGTGCTGGAGCATCTGGTGCTGCAAGGTTTATACGTGATGGCAAAGGATAGTATGCACAAAGGTGGAATTGCATGAAATGGGTAATCGTTTTCTTGATACTGCTTAATGTGGGCATACTGGCCTGCTTTAAAATATCCCAGGCCAGCCAGGGTATCCTGCATGCCAGGCCGCCGTCATTGCAGCCTGAGAAGATCAAGCTGCTTACGCCCCAGGAGGTTGAGGCGCTGCCTAAAAAGTCATCGACGGATACCCCTGCTAATGCCATCCAGCCCATGGCAATGTCACAGCCTGTGACTGGAGCCTGTTACGAGTGGGGCAATTTTTCGGCTCGGAACTTGCCAAGAGCCCGCGCCATTCTTGCCAAATTTTCCCTGGATACGCAATCCGCGATTAATGTAATAGCCCAGCAGCAAACGCCCCAGGCATCCACCCGTTATTGGGTATATATCCCACGCCGCCCATCGTTGCAGGCGGCAAATGCCAAGATGGACGAATTGCGCAGGCTGGGCATAGACGATATCTTTGTTGTGCAAGAGCCGCAGTGGCGTTATGCTATTTCCCTGGGTGTGTTCAAGGACGAACAACTAGCAAGCAAGCGGCTTGAAGATGTAAAAAGTCGTGGTGTGGTATCTGCAGTAAAAGCCGTGCGTAACCAGGAGCAGGATCAGTCCAGTTTAATCATCAATAACATGGCTGCTGACACTGCTGCTGAAATTGAAAAACTGAAACCGGATTTCCCGGGTAGTGAAATTAAACAAGTAACTTGCCAATAGGAGCGTTAAATGGGGATATTTTCAAACGCAGTAAAATCTGTGCTTAAGAAAGCGGCAATCGCAGCAGCAATCGTGACCGGCAAGAAAATAGTGACGAAAGCCATGGCCGATATTTCCGACAAAATCAATGCCGGCGATACCCCTAAAAAACCTGCTACACCCAAAACCAAACCTGCTGCCAAAACTGCAAAGCCAGCCGCTAAGACCTCTGCTGCAAAATCTGCGACTGCCAAGACTGCTACTGCGAAACCCAAGGCTGCAGCAAAACCTAAACCTGCCGCCAAAACTGCAAAGCCAGCCGCCAAAACGGCCCCTGCCGCCGCTAAAAAACCTGCCGCTGCAGCAAAACCAAAAGCAGCACCTAAAAAAGTTGCAGCTAAGCCTAAGGCCGCTGTAAAACCTGTTGTGAAGAGTGCACCTGCCACAACCCCTGCACCAGCGACTACAACAGAGCTTGAAAAAACAGAAACCCCAAGCGCTTAATAGCAGCTTGGGTTTAAATGCCGGTGTAAAAGTGGTGCTTGCCAACTGGTAAGCACTGCTAATTATTTTTTAGCGCTTACCACTTCCTGTGCAATGGCATTTTTTCCAGTCATCGGGGAGTTTTCCACTTCATCCCTGCGGTCGTAAATGAGGTTTTCGCCCATGATGACCCTGACCCAGGATGGGTAAGTATAGGCAGTGCCCTTATTGTGATCGATGATTGCCCCGATCCCGCCTCCAAATACGATATTGCCGAACATGCCGCTATTGGCGCGTGATATGGCAGTGCCATGACCGGTTTGTTCCCCGTCCTTATCGCATGTAATGACCAGATTCTGCCCGGAACGGTGTACATATACAGAGCCTGATGAAAGAGTTGTCCATTGACCGCGCTCATTCTGAGCGGTGCATTTCGCTCCGGTTATGGGCTGGTTATCTTTCGAATAGGTTTCCAGCTGAACGGTCTGGCTTGCATCTTTAGTAATGGTTGCGCACCCGCTAAGGACAACCGGCGCAAGCAGCAGCAAAGAAAGTGATATTGTTATTTTCATTATTATTCCCCGAGTATGAAACATAAAAAAACCGGCCAAAGCCGGTTAATCAATCTACTAAACTTTGTAGACTATCTTTTTTTAATATAAAGATCAGTTATCGTACCTTCTTTCACCTCTGCCGCGAAGCAAATAGTTTCGGACAGTGTGGGATGCGCGTGGATGGTTAATCCCAGGTCATGCGCATCTGCCCCCATCTCGATAGCCAGCACGGCTTCCGCCAGTAATTCACCTGCGTTAACGCCCACGATGCCGGCACCGATCAGGCGATGCGTTTCCTTGTCGAATATCAGCTTGGTGGCGCCTTCAGTGCGCGCAATAGACAGGGCTCTACCGCTTGCCGCCCAAGGGAATGAGGCTTTTTCGATCTCGATGCCTTTGGCTTTGGCTTCGATTTCGGTTACACCTGCCCATGCCACTTCAGGATCGGTATAGGCGACGGAAGGGATGGCCATGGCCTGGAATTCCACCTTATGGCCGGCAATCACCTCGGCGGCCACTTTACCTTCATGCGTCGCCTTATGTGCCAGCATGGGCTGGCCGACGATATCGCCGATAGCGAAGATATGCGGCACATTGGTGCGCATCTGTTTATCCACGGCGATGAACCCGCGTTCATCCACCGCGACACCTGCCTGTTCAGCACCGATATTCTTGCCGTTAGGACGGCGGCCGATGGCGACTAGGACGCGGTCGTAGACCTCTGCAGCCGCAGGTGCATTCTCGCCTTCAAAGCTGACATGGATGCCATCTTTCTTGGCATCGATCTTGGCCACCTTGGTGCTCAGCATGATCTTCTCAAAACGTTTTTCCATGCGCTTCTGCAATGGCCGGACCAGGTCGCGGTCGCAGCCCTGGATCAGTCCGTCCGCAAACTCTACGACGCTGACTTTGCTGCCCAGCGCATCGTAAACCGTGCCCATTTCCAGGCCGATAATACCGCCGCCGATCACCAGCAGGCGTTTCGGTATGTCAGCCAAATCGAGCGCACCGGTGGAATCCATGATGCGGTCGTCTTCTGCCGCGCCGGGGAATTTAATGGCCTGGGAGCCGGCAGCGATGATGGCATTATCGAACGAGATGGTCGTCACTTTGCCGTCCGTAGCAGTGACGGCCAGATGGTTAGGGCCAGTGAACTTGCCAACGCCTTGCACTGTTGTCACTTCACGTTGTTTGGCCATCTGCGCCAGGCCACCGGTCAGCTTGGCCACCACGTCAGTGGCCTTCCAGTTACGCAGTTGCGCAAGATCTATCTTGGGTGCGCCGAAGCTTACGCCATGATGCGATGTCTCTTCGGCTTCCGTGATCACCTTGGCGGTATGCAGCAAGGCCTTGGACGGGATGCAACCCACGTTCAGGCATACGCCGCCCAGCGTGGAATAGCGTTCGACCAGCACGACTTTCTTGCCCAGGTCGGCAGCACGGAATGCGGCGGTGTATCCGCCGGGTCCGGAACCCAGCACCAATACGTCGGCGTGAAGGTCGGCAGAGCCGGCACTGGATGTAGTAGTAGCTGCAGGAGCAGGGGCCGCAGGTGCCGGTGCAGCCGCTGGTGCGGGAACTGCAGCCATCGGTTCTGGCTTGGCTGCTTCTGTGTTAGCCGGCGCAGCGGCGGATGCTTCGGTTTCAAGCAACAGGATCAGGGAGTCTTTGGCGATCTTGTCGCCGACCTTGACCTTGAGTTCCTTGACGGTGCCTGCGTATGGCGAAGGAATGTCCATGGACGCCTTATCGGATTCCAGCGTGATCAGCGAATCTTCCTTGGCGATCACGTCGCCTGCCTTGACCAGTATTTCGATGACATCCACGCTATCGAAACTGCCGATATCGGGCACTACCACTTCAACTATTTGACTCATTCCTCATCCTTATTTTGCAGCCTGGCATGCGGCCTTGCACGCAGGCCAGGCCTGCGCTATATCATTGGTTTAAAGCAGGAGACGGCGCACATCCGACAGCATCATGCGCATGTGGCTGGTAAAGCGGGCACCGTCGGCACCATCCACTACGCGGTGGTCGTAAGACAATGACAGCGGCAGCATCAGGCGTGGTTCAAAGCCTTTGGTGGCTTTGTTGTACACCGGCTGCATGGACGAGCGCGATACGCCGAGGATGGCCACTTCCGGGCAATTGATGATAGGCGTAAACATTGTGCCGCCTATGCCGCCCAGGCTGGAGATGGTGAAGCAACCGCCCTGCATTTCCTCTACTTTCAGTTTCCGTTCGCGTGCACGTGTCGACAAGTCGCCCAGGTCGCGGGCGATATCCAGTACGTCTTTCTGGTTGACGTCGCGCACTACAGGCACCACCAGTCCATCCGGCGTTTCGCAGGCAAATCCGATGTGGTAATAGCTCTTCAGGATCAGGCTATCGCCATCTGGCGACAACGACGAATTGAAATTGGGGTAGGTCTTCAAGGCATTGACCGACGCCTTGATCAGGAAGGCCAGCATGGTCAGCTTGACACCGCGTTTCTCGGCATCGCCCTGCATCGATTTACGGAAATCTTCCAGGTCGGTGATGTCGGCCTCGTCGAACTGGGTGACGTGCGGTGCGGTGACCCAGTTGCGGTGCAGGTTGGCACCGGAGATTTTCTTGATGCGCGACAACGGTTTGGTTTCGATAGCACCGAACTGCGTGAAGTCGATGACCGGCATGGGCAATGCCGCCAGGCTGCTTAATCCGGCGCCCATGTTTTCTGTGCGCGGCTTGCCCAGTTCGCCCTTTACGAAGGCTTGTACATCGGCCTGCAGTACGCGATTTTTCGGGCCGCTGCCTGTCACCAATGCCAGGTTCACGCCGAGTTCACGGGCGAATTTGCGTACGGATGGGCTGGCGTGGGAGAGCTTGCCGGGCGCGGTTGCCGCGTTGCTGCCGACCGGGTTAGGCAGTTCTTTCGGCGGGATGGTTTTAGGTGGCTCAGGCGCTGGGCGGCTGGCCGGAGGCGGTTCTGCCGCCTGGGTTTCAGCAACGATGGCGGTTTTTGCTGCAGGCTCAACAGCCGGCTTTTCGGCGGGGGCTGCTGCTTTTGCTTCACCTTCGGAGGCTTCGACTTTCAGGATCAGTTTACCCTTAGCTGTCTTATCGCCCACCTTGACCAGCACTTCTTTCACCACACCGGCGAACGGGGCAGGAATGTCCATGGATGCCTTGTCGGTTTCCAGCGTGATCAGTGAATCATCCAACGCAATGCTGTCGCCGACTTTGACCAGCACCTCAATGATATCCACGCTTTCGAAGTCACCAATATCGGGGACGATTACATCTTTAATTGCCATGTTTTCTAATTCCTAAAGTATCGTCTCTCAAAGACAGGCAGCGAACAATCCCTAAACCAGTCACTAAACCGTAGTAGGATTAGGCTTCTTGGCGTCCAGCTTATATTTCTTGATGGCTTCCGCCACCTTGGCAGCCGGTATCTTGCCGTCGTCTGCCAGTGCCTTCAATGATGCGACTACGACGTAATAGCGGTCTACCTCGAAGAAGCTGCGCAGGGCCTCGCGTGAATCGGAGCGGCCGTAGCCGTCGGTACCCAGTACGACGAACCGGTTGCTGACAAAGCCGCGGATCTGCTCGGCGAATGACTTCATGTAATCGGTAGAGGCGATCACCGGGCCTTCTGCTTTCGCGAAGCATTTCGCTACATAACTCAGGCGCTGTGGCTTGTCCGGGTTGAGCATGTTCCAGCGCTCGGCATCCAGGCCTTCGCGGCGCAGCTCGTTGAAGCTGGTCGCACTCCAGATATCGGCCGATACGCCCCAGTCTTTTTCCAGCAGTTCGGCGGCGAAAATCACTTCGCGCAGGATGACGCCGCTGCCCATCAACTGGACCTTGGGTAATTTTGAATCCTTGCCACCTTTCGCTTTTGACTCGCTGAACAGGTACAGGCCCTTGAGGATGCCCTCGGCCGAGCCTTCAGGCATGGCAGGATGGCTGTAATTCTCGTTCATCAGCGTGATGTAGTAGTACACGTCTTCCTGGTTCTGCACCATGCGGCGCAGGCCTTCCT
>JAZKEL010000084.1:3490-9936 GCA_040387075.1 Pseudomonadota bacterium | reverse complement strand
ATTCCATGCGCGACTCCCAGCGCATGTCGAAACGTTGCAGCTCGATAGCACGTTGCATGCCCGGCAACGCTCTTACTGTATTGATCTCTGCATCGGAAGGCTTGTAGTTGCTTGGCGGCCCGCTAATGATGGCTCCCAGCTCTTCTTCGGCCAGCAGTCCGTAATAACTGCGCTCGCGCGACAATGGCACGAAGATGGCATTCGCCGCGGGTATCTGCTTCTGTTCCTTCAGCGCACGCCCCAGCCAGTAACGCCAGGTCGATTCGTCCTGCTGCGATTGCGGCATTTCCGCGATGGTGGACTGCAGCATTGGCCAGTCATAAGTACGCATGGCGGTACGCGCTTTCCATGCCAGCTGCTCCTTATCCAGGCTGCCGTCGAGGGCGCGGGCGAAATACTCCATCGCCTTGGGGTCGTGCTTGCGTGCGGCATGCAGGCCGAGTCGTCCCCAGAAATAACTACGGTCATTCCTGCTGTAATTCGCCTGTACCTTCTGCCATAGCTCCAGTGCGTAATCGGGCTGGCTGCGTGCGATGCGATCCAGCGCATAGAGATTCAGGGCACGCCCGTACACCGATTTATAGCTGATCGTCTTTTTCTCCAGTACCTGTTGCGGGTTCTGGTAGACGCGGTCGGCAAGCTTCAGGTCCGCTACCTCGATATTGGGCACGCGCAGGATCACGGCTTTGGCCAGGCCCACTTTACCCTCCTGCATGGCAAGCTGGAAACGCGCCCATATCTCGGATTCGGTCAACAGGCCGGCAGCCTGCATGCGGTCGTACAGATTGCTGCAATTGACGGGTTGCTCGACGGGCGACAGCCATAAGGCCTTGCCTTCGGCCAGTGCCGACTTATCCTGGCTGGCATGCGCTTCAACCGTGTAGCAACTGACGCCGACATCGTCGCGCTGGAACTTTGGCAACTCTTCCAGGAACGTGGTCCAGTCCTGGCGCTTTGCCAGCGATTTAAGCCACTCGCCGCGCAGCCTATCGGCAAAGGGTACTTGTTCGTAGCGGCTAAGGAAGTCGCGCACGGTAGGCGTATCCGCCTGGTTGAGGCGTAACAGCATCAGCCAATACTCTGCATAGGGGGTTAGCACATACTCCTGTGCCTGCAATTGCTGTACATATTGCGCCAGCGCCTGGTCATCGCGTGACTGGTACGCACTCTTGGCACCGGCAAACAAGGCGTCGGTATTGATCGCATCGTTGGTAATGGCGACAGCGGCACCTGAACGCAGGCACAAGCCCAGGCATAGCGCGGCTAGCAGACTCGCGCCCAGGAAGTAAGACCGCATCAAATCAGGCAGAACACGCATCCAGCCGCCAATGTAAAAAGTTGAGAAAGCATCATGATAAACGCGTTGAAGAAACATCCTGCGAAAAGCATAGCATAGGCGCTATGCAAGGAGTTTACGAGAGTAGAGGGCAAAAATTTATCCAGTTCGAGAACTGCATAAACCGTCGTTTAAAAAAGGATGATGCGGCCCATGGCCACGATGGTGGCGGCAATCAAAAGCAGCACCAGGGTGAACTTGATGATCTGCCAGGAAAACTTCAGGTAGCGCCTGTCGCCGGAAATGAAATAGACGCCCATGGACACGACCACAGAAATAGTCCCGAGGATTAACAGCAGGCGCAGGATCAGCATCCTGGATGCTCCACGGATTTAAGGCAATTAAAGATACTGCAACGCAGGGGAAACACCGATAGGCGCATGAAAGCCGGACGGCGCCTCTTCCATGCGCTCGAAGGTGGCGAATTCCCATGCTTCGGCATCCGCCATGAGGGTACGTAATAGCTGGTTATTGAGTGCATGGCCGGACTTGTAGGCGGTAAACGCACCCAGCAAGGGATGGCCCAGCACATACAGATCGCCGATGGCATCCAGCGTCTTATGTTTCACGAACTCGTCGTCATAACGCAATCCGTCGCTATTCAGGATGCGGTACTCGTCCAGCACGATTGCATTATCCAGGCTGCCGCCACGGGCTAGGCCCATGGACCGCAGGGCCTCCACTTCGTGCATGAAGCCGAAGGTACGGGCGCGACTGACTTCCTTGATGTAGGAGTTGTCCGCAAAATCGATCTTGACGTTATTGCCGGAGTGCTCGAACGCAGGATGGGCGAAGTCGATAGTGAAGTCGACCTTGAAGCCGAAATAGGGGTCGAAGCGCACCCACTTATCGCCGTCGTGCACTTCCACGGTCTTCTTGATACGGATGAATTTCTTCAGTGCAGGCTGCTCGACGATGCCAGCCTGTTGCAACAGGAAGACGAACGGTCCGGAACTGCCGTCCATGATGGGCACTTCTGCAGACGTGAGGTCGACGTAGATATTGTCGATGCCCAGGCCGGCAAGTGCGGACATGAGGTGCTCGACTGTGGCCACCCTCGCCCCGTTCTGTTCCAGGGTTGAGCACATGCGTGTGTCGGTAACTGCGTTAGGCTCGACTTTAATCTCTGGATGTTTGCTGATTTCGGCCTGCTTGCTGGCGCTTCCCGTCGTGCTGTTTGAATCAGGCAAGTCCAAATCCACCCGACGGAAAACGATGCCGGTGTCGGGCGCAGCCGGGCGCAAGGTCATCTCGACCTTGTACCCGGTATGCAGCCCGACACCTGTCGCGCTTATCGATTTTTTAAGTGTGCGCTGTTTCAACATTTACTATCCAGCATATGCAATCTCTATCCGAAGTTTCTAACACCCTTTTGAGCAGCGTCTGCCTGCACAATTCCAGTCAATATTAACATATCCGCCCAGCGCCGATTCCCGGCGATGCGCCATTGTGACAAACCCTCAACCGTCGATTTGCCACAACACGACTTACAAAGCCTACTTATATGGCAAAGACCGCTAAAGGCTTAGTCAGCCTGTTTACGCAGGAATGCAGGAATATCGTATTCCTCCACGCCGGACATCTTCATCGCTTCCACTTGGGCACGGCGACCATTCGAACTGAATACCGCAGGTGCATCAGTATCGATGCTGCCCATGCCGTTGCCCATATAAATAGGCTGGTTGGTGGTACCGTCACGCACTTGTGTCATCACACGCAGTTCAGGTTTCTGCTGGCGACGCCCGGCAACTCCATTTAAACCAGTCGCGACCATGGTCACGCGCAAGCCGTCACCGATGGATTCATCGAATACGTTACCGACGATGACAGTGGCATCATCGGCCGTGAAGGCCTTGATGGTGTTCATGACGTCGTAGTATTCCTTCATCTTGAACGAAGTGCTGGCGGTGATATTCACCAGAACGCCGCGCGCATTGGCCAGGTTGACGTCTTCCAGCAACGGGCTGGCAACGGCCTGCTCAGCAGCGATGCGCGCACGGTCCGGGCCGGTCGCCATGGCAGAACCCATCATCGCCATGCCCATCTCGGACATCACGGTGCGCACGTCGGCAAAGTCGACGTTCACCAGGCCTGGGCAATTGATGATTTCGGCGATGCCGGAAACCGCATTGTGCAACACATCGTTAGCTGCCATGAACGCATCCAGGAACGGCACGTCCTCGCCCAGCACTTCCATCAGCTTCTCATTCGGAATGATGATAAGAGAGTCGACATGCTTGGAAAGTTCTTCCAGGCCTTCCAGCGCCACCTTGGTACGCTTGCCTTCGAAGGAGAACGGCTTAGTAACCACGGCCACCGTCAGGATGCCCATTTCCTTCGCCACTTCGGCGATGATAGGCGCAGCGCCTGTGCCGGTACCGCCGCCCATGCCGGCAGTGATGAACAGCATGTCAGCGCCATCGATCACTTCGGCGATGCGGTCGCGGTCTTCCAGCGCGGCTTCGCGGCCGATCTCAGGCCGTGCACCTGCGCCCAGGCCTTTAGTAATGTCCGTACCGATCTGCAGCACGGTCTTGGCCTGGCTCTTCTTCAGCGCCTGCATGTCGGTATTGGCGCAAATGAATTCCACGCCGCCGACATTCTTTTCGATCATGTGCGCCACGGCATTGCCGCCGCAACCGCCCACGCCGATCACCTTGATAACTGCCTCTTGTACATCCCTATCCATAATCTCGAACATGTTTACATCCTCCATGAATTTAAAACCACTTCTGCCTGATAAATAACTGAACCCGCTAAATAACTACTAACCCCTGATAACCACTAAATCCCTGATTTCCTGGCATCAACGCCACGCTTAAAAATTCCCCTGGAACCAGCTTTTCATCCGGTCGAAGACACGCCCGAACGAACTGGTGTCCATTTGCCCCTGTAGATGTCTCTCCACTTGTTGTTTTCCCATCAGCACCAGGCCGACGCCTGTTGCGTAGCGCGGATTGCTCACCACCTCGGACAGTCCGCCCACATACCGCGGCAAGCCAAGGCGGACCGGCATGTGGAAGATTTCCTCACCCAGTTCCACCATGCCGCGCATCATCGACGAACCGCCGGTGATGACGATGCCGGAGGCGATCATCTCTTCCATGCCGCTACGTCTCAACTCGCTCAATACGAATTCATACAGCTCGACCACACGCGGCTCGATCACCTCGGCCAGCGTCTGTACCGACAGCTGGCGAGGCTCGCGGCCGTCTACGCCCGGCACTTCCACCATCTCGCGCGGTTCCGCCAGCTGGCGCAGTGAGCAGCCATGTTTTACCTTTATCTCTTCTGCCGACTGGGTCGGCGTGCGGAACGCCACGGCCACGTCATTGGTGATCTGGTCGCCGGCGATCGGCACGACAGCGGTATGGCGGATGGCACCCTGCTTGAATACGGCGATGTCCGTGGTACCGCCGCCAATATCCACCAGGCAGACGCCCAGTTCTTTCTCATCTTCCGTCAGCACCGCCATGCTTGAGGCCAGCGGCTGCAGGATCAGGTCGCTCACTTCCAGCCCGCAGCGCTTGATGCACTTGACGATATTCTGTGCGGCCGCCACCGCACCGGTGACGATATGCACTTTCACTTCCAGCTTCATGCCGCTCATGCCCAGCGGCTCGCGTACGTCTTCCTGGCCGTCGATGATGAATTCCTGGGTGAGGATATGCAGGATCTGCTGGTCGGACGGCAAGGCGATGGCGCGTGCAGTCTCGATCACCCTGTCCACGTCCGTCTGCGTCACTTCCGCGTCCTTGATCTTTACCATGCCGTGCGAATTGAGGCTGCGCACATGGCTGCCGGCGATGCCGGTGAACACGGTGCTGATCTTGCAATCCGCCATCAGCTCAGCTTCTTCAATCGCGCGCTGGATGGCGTTCACCGTGGAATCGATGTTGATCACCACGCCTTTTTTCAGGCCGCGTGAAACGTGCTGCCCCAGGCCGATGACCTTGAGCGTGCCTTCCGGCTGCAGTTCAGCGACAATCGCCACGATCTTCGAAGTGCCGATATCCAGCCCCACGATCAGATTCTTATCTTCCTTGACCCTAGCCATGCAGTTCTCCCATATTCCTGTTCGTCATCGTTCTAATCATTCGGTTATTACGTGTTCATCATGCCGGCGACTTCACGCCGGTTACCGCGCTTGGGATGCCAGCCGCCGGCTTTACCGCCGCGGCGGGTTTAGGCCTGCGCACGGCGAATCCATTGGGGTAGCGCAAATCCGCGTATTTCACGTTGCCGCCCTGTCCGGCAATCGTGTTCTGGTATACGCCGGCAAACTTCACCAGGCGCTGCTCCATCTGCTCGCGACCCAGCTCGATCACCAGATCCTTATCCGTTTTCACCTGCCATGCCCGCCTGGGGGTAAGCGCCAGCTCGGCGATCTTCATGCCCGTGGGCGCCAGCAACTTGCCGTACTCCCCATAATGTTCGGCCACTTCCCTTACCCCGTCGCCCGGCCCGAAAAACACCGGCAGGTCGCTATCCGACGCCGCATGGAAGAGTTCGCCATACGTATTGACCAGCGCGATATTGCCCCAGCGCGCCAGTTCCTTATGCTCTTCCACCACCACTTCCAGCCTGTCCGGCCAGCGGCGCCGCACGCTGACATTGCGCGCCCACGGCAGCTTCTGGAACGCCGTCCGCGTCTTGGGCAGATCCAGGGTGAAGAAATTGCCCTGGATATAGCGCCCTACGATCAGCTTCACCTGCTCGCGCGTGACGTGCGTCAGCTGGCCGTCCACCTTCACTTCGCGTAACGGGAAGATAGGCAAATGAATCACCACGAACAGCACGCCGTACATGAACATGACCAGCGCCAACGCAAAGAACAGGTTGGCGAGCCAGTTCAGCGCTTGTGGCTTATCCCACATCCCGGTTCCCATCAGGACCTACTGCACTAATGAAGTGCAGCGCGAACTGCCAGCCAAACTGCCGCCTCGCGTCCTCGTTCGCAGTTCGTCTATCCATTTCATATGCCTCACCGCTCACTGCGGGGCTCCTTGCATTTCGCTCTGCTCGCTACGGCCCTGACTGGAAACCGCCATTTCGGAAACCATAGCCAATGCCAGTATCCTGGTCACCAGCTCTTCAAAACTGATGCCCG
>JAZKEL010000084.1:0-3480 GCA_040387075.1 Pseudomonadota bacterium | reverse complement strand
TATTCACCTCCAGGAAATAATGGTTGCCGGCTTCGTCCATCAGGAAATCCACGCGTCCCCAGCCGCGGCAGCCTATGGTGCGGAATGCCTGCAGCGCTTCCTGCTGGATCTGCAGTTCCTTTTCCGCCGACAGGCCGCACGGGCAGAGGTATTGCGTATCGTCACGCAGGTATTTGGCGTCGTAATCGTAGAACTCGTTGGCCGGCACGATGCGGATGATGGGCAGGGCCTGGTCACCCAGGATGCCGACGGTATATTCACCGCCGCCAACGAATTTTTCCGCGATCACCAGCGGGTCGGACTTCGCCGCCAGCGCGTAGGCAGCCTGCAATTCGCCGGCTTGCTTGACCTTGCTGATGCCGATACTGGAGCCTTCATTCGCCGGCTTGACGAACATGGGCAGGCCCAGGCGCTGTTCCACGGCGGCGAAGTCGCTGCCGGCATCCAGCATCTCGAAATCCGGGGTGGCGATACCGGCCGAGCGCCATAGCAGCTTGGTGCGCCATTTGTCCATGCCGATGCTGGATGCCATGACGCCGCTCCCCGTGTAGGGTATGCCCATGAGTTCCAGTGCACCCTGGATGGTGCCGTCTTCGCCGAAGCGGCCATGCAGGGAAATGAACACGCGGTCGAATTTTTCCAGTTCGTGTATATCCCGCTCGGCGGGGTCGAATGCATGGGCGTCCACCTGCTGGCGACGCAAGGCTGCCAGCACGGCGTTACCGCTCTTGAGCGAGACTTCGCGCTCGCCGGATTTGCCGCCCAATAACACCGCTACATTACCGAACCGACTACCCATTACGTGCATCTCCTGTCTTTTTTCTCGCCGATGACTCTTACTTCCTGCTGCAATTCGACGCCGAATTTTTCGTTTACCGTATTCCGCATCAGGGCGATCAGCTGCTCGATATCGTCGGCAGTGGCGGTGCCCAGGTTCACGATAAAGTTGGCATGCTTCTCCGACACCTGCGCGCCGCCGATGACATGGCCTTTCAAGCCGCTCGCCTCGACCAGGCGTGCCGCATGGTCGCCCGGCGGGTTGCGGAACGTGGATCCTGCGTTGGGCAGGTTGAGCGGTTGGGTGGCCAGGCGTTTCGCCAGCAAGGCCTTGATTTTGTGTTCCGCTTCCAGCGCATCGCCTTGCGGCAGATCGAACCAGGCACCGACAAACCATTCGTTATTTGAAATCCAATCGGGAGCCTGGCCAGATAATTCGACATGGCGATAGCTCGCCTGGAATTCCTGCCTGGAGCGCTCATGCACCAAGCCCTGCCTGTCTATCGTGACCACCTTGCTCACCACATCCCAGGTTTCGCCGCCGTGGCAGCCGGCATTCATCGCCAGTGCACCGCCTACCGTGCCCGGTATGCCGGCCATGAATTCGGCGCCGTGGCGATGCTGGCGAGCACTGAATTTCGCGAGTTTTGCGCATGTGACGCCAGCTTCCGCATACAGCAAACCACTTTCCATGTGCATTGCCGTCAATGCGTTATGCATGACGATCACGGTGCCCCGCACGCCGCCGTCGCGTACCAGCAGGTTGGAACCCAGGCCGATGAAATACACCGGTTCCTGTGGCGGCAAACTTTGCAGGAATGCTGCCAAATCCTCCAGGCTGGCCGGGATATAGACACGATCCCCTGCTCCGCCCACGCGCCAGCTGTTATAGCGGCCTAGCGGCTCATCCAGCAGCAATGTGCCTTGCGAAGGTATCAGGCGTTGTGCCATCACGTGCGCGCTCCCACGGCTTGCGTGATGGAGCGAGTGGCGGCTTCTGAAGCCTCCCGAGTCTTCATTGCCACCTGGCCGATGGAGCCGGCACCCATGACGATCACCACGTCGCCGTCCCGTGCCACGTCGAGGATGGCTTCCGGCAATTCAGCGGTGGTCTCAACGAATAGCGGCTCCACCTTGCCGGCGACCCGCACCGCGCGCACCAGCGAGCGCCCGTCGGCAGCCACGATAGGCGCTTCGCCGGCCGGATATACTTCAGTCAGCAATACCGCATCCGCGCTGGACAGCACGCGCACGAAATCCTCGAAACAATCGCGGGTACGCGTGTAGCGATGCGGCTGGAAGGCCAGCACCAGGCGGCGATCCGGGAATGCGCCGCGCGCTGCGGCGATCACCGCCTGCATCTCCACCGGATGGTGGCCGTAGTCGTCGATCAGGGTGAACACGCCACCGGTACTATTTTCAATGATGCCATTTGCAGTGCGCACCGCCACCTCTCCGTAACGCTCAAAACGGCGGCCAACGCCCTTGAACTCTTTTAGCGCCTTGATAATCGCTGCATCCGGCACGCTGAGTTCGCTGGCCACGGCAATCGCCGCCAGGGCATTCAATACATAATGCTTGCCCGGCAAGTTCAAGGTCACGTCGAACTCGGTGGTCACGCCGTTGATGCGTTGCACCGTGAAGTGCATCTGGCTGCCTTCGGCACGTACATTGGTAGCGCGTATGCGCGCATCTTCCGAGAAGCCGTAGGGCATGAGCGGCTTGGACACGGACGGCAGGATAGCGCGGATATTCGCGTCGTCGATGCACACCACGGCCATGCCATAGAACGGCAGGCGCTGCAGGAACTCGACGAAGGCGCTTTTCAGCTTTTCGAAATCGTGCCCGTAGGTATCCATGTGGTCGGCATCGATATTGGTCACGACGGAGATCACCGGGGTCAGGTGCAGGAAGGAAGCGTCCGATTCATCGGCTTCCGCAACAATAAACTCCCCCGTTCCCAGGCGGGCATTGGTGTTGGCCGATTCCAGGCGTCCGCCGATCACATAGGTCGGGTCCATGCCGGCTTCCGCCAATATGCTGGCGATGAGGCTGGTGGTGGTGGTCTTGCCGTGCGTACCGGCCACGGCGATGCCCTGGCGGAAGCGCATCAATTCGGCCAGCATCAGCGCACGCGGCACCACCGGGATGTTATGCATGCGCGCTTCGACCACTTCCGGGTTGGTCTCACTGACGGCCGTCGATACAACGACGACATCGGCGTCCTTGAGGTTCTCGCCGGCGTGGCCCTGGTACACCGTGGCCCCCAGGGCGGCCAGCCGCTGTGTCGTGCTATTGCTGGCCAGGTCGGAACCGCTGACGCTGAACCCCAGGTTGATCAGCACTTCGGCGATGCCGCACATGCCGGATCCGCCGATGCCGACGAAATGTACGTTCTTTACCTTATGCTTCATAAGGCGATCCTTTCTAGTTCATCGGCGATGGCCGCCGTAGCGCCCGGTCTGCCGAGCTTACGGGCCGACTGCGCCATGGCCAGTAATTTGTCGCGGGTCAGGCTTTGCAGCAGGTCCGCCAGGGTTTGCGGCGTCATATCGGTTTGCGGCAGGTGGATGGCGGCCGCATGGCCTGCCATCCATTCCGCGTTATCGCGCTGGTGCGAGGTGGTGGAAACCACCAGCGGCACCAGGATGCTGGCCACACCGGCCACCGCCAGTTCACTCACGGTGATGGCACCGGCGCGGC
>JAZKEL010000083.1:0-5204 GCA_040387075.1 Pseudomonadota bacterium | reverse complement strand
TGATGCTGGCTTGTTCTGTTTCCAGCTTTTCAATCCCGGCCGTCGCCTCTTCCAGCTCTTTATTTTCCTTAAAGCTCAGTTTGCTGGCTTGCGGTTTGGCAGTCTCTGCGACTGTTTTTGCCGCTGGCCTGGGAGCAGCGTCCCTGGCTGATCGCAGGCCAGCGGCTGCATCGGCGCTGCGCTGCTCGGTAAAGCGGCGCCAGTCATCATAGCCGCCGCCGAATTCGGTCAACTGGCCATTGCCTTCGAACGCGACCACCTGCGTGACTGTATTCTCCAGGAATGCGCGGTCATGGCTGACCAGGAACAGGGTGCCGGGGAAATCCTGCAGCAGGCTTTCCAGCAGTTCCAGCGTATCGATATCCAGGTCGTTGGTAGGCTCGTCGAGCACCAGCACATTGGCCGGGCGCGCGAACAGGCGAGCCAGCAGCAGGCGGTTGCGTTCGCCGCCGGAAAGCGATTTAACTGGGGAACGTGAACGTTGCGGAGGGAAGAGGAAATCTTCCAGGTAGCTGATGACGTGCTTGCGCTCGTTGCCGATCTCGACGAAATCGGAGCCGGGGCTGATAGTGTCGGCCAGCGTGGCTTCTTCATCCAGTTGCTCGCGCATCTGGTCGAAGTAGGCGATGTTCATATTGGTGCCGCGTTCAACAGTGCCGCTATCCGGTTCCAGTTCACCCAGGATCAGTTTCAGCAGCGTGGTCTTGCCGACGCCGTTGGGGCCGAGCAGGCCGATGCGGTCGCCGCGCAGGATGCGTGTGCTGAAGCCGTTGATCAGTGTACGGTCGCCATAGGCTTTTACGACATTTTCCAACTCAGCAACCAGCTTGCCCGAGCGTTCGCCAGTATCCAGCGTCAGTTTTACGTTGCCCTGGCGCTCGCGCCTGGCGGCACGTTCCAGCCTTAATTTCTCCAGCTGCCTGACGCGGCCTTCATTGCGGGTGCGGCGTGCCTTGATGCCCTGGCGTATCCAGGCTTCTTCCTGTGCCAGTACCTTGTCGAACTTGGCGGCATGGGTTGCTTCTACCGCCAGCAGCTCCTCTTTCTTCACCTGGTAATTGGAATAGGTGCCGACAAAGTCGGTGAGTTTGCCGCGATCCAGCTCGACGATGCGCGTAGCAAGGCGGTCCAGGAAGCGACGGTCATGGGTGATGAACAGCACGCCGCCGTTGAAATTGAGCAATAGCTCTTCCAGCCATTCGATGGCTTCCAGGTCCAGGTGGTTGGTCGGCTCGTCCAGCAGCAACACCTCGGGATCGGCCACCAGGGCGCGTCCCAGGGCAACGCGTTTGCGCCAGCCGCCGGAAAGTTTGGATACCATGGTGTCCGCATCCAGGCTCAATCGGCTTAATACAGCTTCCACTTTGGCCTGCATGTCCCAGCCCTGGTTGGCATCCAGCTCGTGCTGCAGCACTTCCATGCGTTCCATCAAGGCCTCGAAATCGGCGTCCGGCTCGCCCATCTTGTGGGTCACGTCGTGGTATTCCACCAGCACCTTCTGCATGGCGCCCAGACCCTCAGCAACTGCTTCGTACACGGTGTGGGCCTGGTCCAGCGCCGGTTCCTGCGGCACATAGACGATGCGCACGGCAGGCGCCCGCCAGATGGTGCCGTCGTCCAGCTTGGTCTCGCCGGCGATGACCTTGAGCAGGCTGGATTTGCCGGCGCCGTTACGGCCGATGAGGCCGACCCGTTCTCCAGGGTCTAGCTGGAAACTGGCGTGGTCGAGGAGGGGATGGTGTCCGTAAGCAAGACTAGCTTGATCGAGTGTGATATGTGGCATGGCGGCATTTTAACAGCTAGTCCGCAGTTTTAAGTCGCCGGTAATGGATTCAGCAAGAAAATCGATGAATGCATGGATACGCGGCGATACATGATGGCGCGTGGAGTAGACGGCATTGATGTCGTCCGCCTCGTGCGCGCTGAACTCCTCCAGTAGGGGAATGAGGCGGCCCTGTTCGATATCGTCCGCCACCTGGAACATCGACAAGCGAGTGATGCCCATGCCGGCCAGACCCAGCCTTTGCAGGGTATATCCATTGCTCGCGACGAAATTGCCGGACACGGCGATAGGACGCTTGACGCCATCGACCAGGAAATTCCACTGGCTGAGGCTGCGCGTGAAATTGAAGTCCATGCAATTATGCTGGCGCAGGTCTTCAGGCCTTTGCGGCACTCCGTAACGGTCGAGATAAGTCGGCGACGCGGTCAGCACCTGCCGACTCCGGCCGAGTTTGCGCGCGATCAGGCCGGAGTCTTTCAGCGTGCCGTGACGGATGGCGATATCGGTGCGCTCCTGCAGGATATCCACTACGTTTTCGGTGAGGTTGAGGTCTACGCTGACCTCTGGATATTTCTCCAGGAATTTTGGCAGCAGCGGGATAAGCAGCAGGTTGCCCAGCGGTATCGATGCATTGATCCTGAGCAAGCCTTTCAGGGTGGACGCACTGGCGCTCACCTGGTTTTCAATCTCGTCCAGGTCGGCAAGCAGGCGCCTGGCATTGTCGAAAAAGCCCTGGCCCTCGGGCGTGAGCACAAGCGTGCGCGTGGTGCGGTTCATGAGCCTCACCGAGAGGCGCAACTCGATACGCGCAATGAGTTTGGCCACCGCCGAGGGTGTCAACTTCAGTTTGCGCGCGGCTTCCGAAAAGCTGCCTGCCTGCACCACGGCCACGAACACTTCCATTTCACCTGAGCGGTTAATTTCCATTTTCGAAATCTAATATTTGAATTCTTATTTAAGAATTTAATGACTAAGTGATTGTAACTGGTGAAGTCTACTCTTAGCTGTGGTTTCGCGCCATGATGCGTCTTTGATTACAGGGGATAGACATGCCTGCTTCGTTATACGCGTTAATGCTGGGTTCATTCGGGATCGGGATGACCGAGTTCGTCATCATGGGCCTGCTGATTGAAATCGGCGCCGATTTCCATGTGTCCATCGCTGCCGCCGGCATGCTGATCTCCGGCTATGCGCTGGGAGTGGTGGTTGGCGCACCGCTGGTAACGATGGCGGTACTACGCATGCCACGGAAGACAGTGCTGCTGGTATTGATGGCAATCTTTACCCTGGGCAACCTGGCGTGCGCCCTGGCCCCGGATTATTGGAGCCTGATGGCAGCGCGCGTGCTGACTTCGCTGGCGCATGGAGCCTTCTTCGGCATAGGGTCGGTAGTGGCGACCGGGCTGGTTGCGAAGGAAAAACAGGCCTCTGCCATCGCGCTCATGTTTACCGGGATGACACTCGCCAACTTGCTGGGTGTGCCACTTGGAGCCTGGCTTGGCCATGCGTATGGTTGGCGCGTAACGTTCTGGACAGTAACGGCGATAGGTGTTGTTGTGCTGCTTGCGATTGCCTGGCTGGTTCCGCGTAGCGAGGGGCCTGCTGAAGTAGTGAATATCAAGCACGAATTACGAGTATTGCTATCGCCACAGGTATTGCTGGGCCTAGGCATTACCGTGCTCGGTTTCGGCGGCGTATTCACTGTTTTCACCTATATCTCACCCTTGCTGACGCAGTTAAGCGGCTTCAGCATCGCCGCCGTGTCGCCGGTACTGCTGGTATTCGGTGCCGGCCTGGTATTGGGCAATACACTGGGCGGTAAGCTGGCGGACAAGTCCTTGCAGTTTGCTTTGTATGGCAGCCTGGTCGTATTAATCGTGGTGCTAATCCTGTTCGGCTATACCGGGCAGCAGAAAGCATTGACGACCGTCATGGTGGGATTACTGGGGTTGGCAGCCTTCATGACCGTAGCACCCATGCAGATGTATGTGCTGGACAAGGCCAGCAAGGCGCCCAACCTGGCATCGGCGCTGAATATCGCTGCCTTCAACCTGGGTAATGCAGGCGGTGCATGGCTGGGCGGGGTGGTAATCGACGCCGGCATGGGACTTGGGGCATTGCACTGGGTGGGGGCACTGGTGACTTTATCCGGCTTGCTGCTGGCGATCTTCAGCCGCTGGCTGGAGCAACGGCAGTCTTTTGTAGCACGGCAGTCGTGTGCGGGTTGACTACGGACCTACGCCGGTTAAGTAGTCATCATCCCGAACGGGATGACTGGCGCATGCTGTAAAGAGTGAGCAGGCAACCGGCAATGGCGACGATGGCGCCTGCAATCGGCACGGCTTGCAATCCAAAGTTAAAGTGGATGACCGCGCCGCCGAGGAATGCGCCCGCTGCATTGCCCAGGTTGAATGCGCTCTGGTTCATGGTGGAGGCCATCAGCGGTGCATCGCCGGCACGCAGCATGGCGTTGTTCTGCAGGGCAGGCCCGACGGCAAAGCTGACCATGCTCCAGACGAATGCGGTGATGATGGCAAGCACAGTGAACTGCATCGTCCAGGCGAACAGCAGGCTCAATAGCGCCATCCCCAGCAATGAGCCGACAATCGTGGGCAATAGCCTGATGTCGGCCAGTTTACCGCCGACGTTGAGGCCGATGGTGGCGGCGACGCCCATTAATACCAGGACCACACTGACCCAATGCGGACTAAGCAGGGAAATATCTTCCAGGATGGGGGTTATGTACGTGAATACGGTGAATACGCCGGCAAACCCCACCGCGGTAATCGCCATTGCCAGCAGAGTCTGCGGATGCAGCATGGAGCGCATCTCTTCGCGGATATCCGGGCGCGACATGCCGCTCAAGTCGGGAATGAAGCACCAGATGGCGTACATGGCGACCAGTCCGCAGGCGGAAACCGTCCAGAAGGGCAGGCGCCAGTTGGTCATTTGACCCAGCAGTGTGCCGAGTGGAACCCCGAGGACATTGGCCAGCGTCAGCCCGGTGAACATGAGCGCGAGGGCACGCGAGCTCTGGCCCGGCGGTGCCAGGTAGATCGCGACGACAGCGCCGATGCCGAAGAAGGAGCCATGGCTGAGCGCACTGAATACGCGTGCTGCCGCCAGGGTCTCGTAGTTGGGGGCAAGGGCGCACAAGGCGTTGCCGACGGTGAACAAGCCCATCAAGAGGAGCAGGGTGAGCTTGCGCGGCCAGTTGATCGTCAGCGCCACCATGATAGGGCCGCCTACCACCACACCCAGCGCATATACCGTCACCAGGTTGCCGGCAGCGGGGATGGAAACCTCCAGCCCATGCGCGATATCGGGCAGCAGCCCCATCGGCAGGAACTCGGTCATACCGATACAGAATGCGCCGGCGGCTAGCGCCAGCATCCAGAGACCCATAGTTACTTCCTAAAAT
>JAZKEL010000082.1:0-2399 GCA_040387075.1 Pseudomonadota bacterium | reverse complement strand
GCCCGTCAGCAGAAGAGCGTGCGCTTTTTGAGCAGCTGGCAGGCATCTCCACCTTCAATCCCAGGCAGCATTTCGAGGAGCAGGCATCATGAGCACCGAGCATACCGAGTTCTTATGGGTGGATGCAGACCATGCGATATCGGTCAATGAGTTGCTTGAACTCACGGGACTGGCATCCCATGAACTGGAGCACCTGGTTCAGTGCGGTGCGTTGATGCCGGAGAACCCTGAAGATCAAACCTGGTACTTCCAGGGCCACTGGATCACTTCCATCCAGACCCTTACACGGCTGAAGCGTGATTTTGAGCTGGAACCCAACAGTTATGCCCTGACCCTGGTTTTTCTTGAGCGCATCCGCAAGCTGGAAGCCCAGCTGAAATTACACCAGGACGGGACACAGGTCGACAGCCAGCACATCGACAGCTAGAAATTGAACGTGTAGACTTGGCTGCAGTACCAAGCTATACAGTACCAAGCCATATATGAACATCAAAAAACTCTTCCTCCTGTTATTGCTAGTTTTGCTCCCTTTGCAATTTGCACAGGCAGCGATGTGTGCCTACTGCGAATTCGACTTGGATATCGCCCCGCAGCATGAGGCCGCCCCGCAGCATGAGGTAAGTCCAGCCTCGTCCGTCCAGGCGACCGTCAGCAACCAGCATAGCCATGACCAGCAGGGAAATGGCCTGCATAACGGTTGCGGCGTTTGCCATTTATGTTGTGCAAAACTGCTGGGATCCAACCCCGGTTTCAATGCTGTATCCGGTAATGCCCGTATCCCCAGGCTCTTCATCTTCCATCCATACCCATTGGTAGCAAGCGGTATCGAACGCCCCAACTGGCTACTCGCTGTTTGATCCAGCGAGTCCATCAACGCCACTATTCCTGATAGTACTTCCTGTAGTTAGGTAGCAGGCCGCGCAGTTCTTGCTGGATTACTTTCGAGTAACCCAGGAGGATGCAATGAGCAGGATTTACCTATTTTTGAGCGTGTGGCTATTCAGTTTTCCGCTACACGCCGAGTATCGAACACCCAACTACAGTCATGCTGCGATGGAAACATCCGGCGGCCTTACCCTGGACAATGCCATCGGCCTGGCATTGCTTTCCAATCCTGAAATCTCGGTAGCAATGCGCGAACGCGAAGCCGTTGAAGGCGTGCAGGTTCAGGCTGCAGTCCGGCCGAATCCATCGGTATCGACCTTTATGGAAGATACCCGCAGTGCCACGCGGCAAACCACCTTACAACTGAATCAACCTTTTGAGCTCGGCGATAAGCGTGCAAGGCGCATCGAAGCTGCAGAAAAGCTTTACGACGTGGCCACCGCCGATATCGACCAGGTAAGGGCAGAGACGCGCGCGGCCGTCATCTCGGCGTTCTATGAGGTGCTGGCATCGCAGGAAAGGCTAGCGCTTTCCAGATCGACGCTGGACCTGGCCCAGCGCGCCACGGATGCAGCTTACAAGCGAGTACGTGCCGGCAAAGTCTCGCCGGTAGAGGAAACCAAAGCCAGGGTGGCGGAAGCCGGGGTCAAGGTGGAATTGAACCAGGCCGCCAGCCAGCTGAATACGACGCGTAAAAGACTGGCGGCACTTTGGGGTAATCCGGCACCAAGGTTCGAGCGTGTCCTGGGCCAGATGGAGGCATTGCCCGCGATGGCGGATATGGAGGAGCTCTCGGCGCGGATGGGCAATGCGCCTGCGCTTAAACGCGCAAGGCTGGAGATTGAGCGGCGTGAGGCGCTGGCGAAGCTTGAGGGCAGCAAGCGTACGCCGGACCTGACGGTGAGCGTCGGTGCCAGGCGCAATGAGGAGTTGGGCCTGAACCAGGCCGTGCTCGGGCTATCCTTACCTATCCCCTTGTTCGACCGTAACCAGGGCAATCGACAAGAGGCCCTGAGTCGCACGGATAAAGCGCGCGACGAGCTTGTTGCCCTGCAGGTACAACAGGCGAATTCCCTGGCAGCAGCCAATGAGCGCTTCCTGGCTGCGAGGCAGGAAGCAGAGGCACTGCAGGCGGAAGTACTACCGGGCGCGCAAAGCGCCTATGACGCCGCGGTCAAGGGCTTCGAATTCGGCAAGTTCGGCTTCCTCGATGTGCTCGACGCGCAGCGCACGCTGTTCCAGGCCAGGTCGCAATACCTTAACGCATTATCGAAAGCCCACCAGGCCAACGCTGACATCGAGCGCCTGGTGGGCGACGCATCCACTTCCGGCAGCGCTGCACCAGCGCTTGCCCAGCACCAGGAGTAAGCAATATGTCACTGATCGACAGACTTAAAAACGCGCCGGGTTCCCGGCAACCCACCCTGATCATCCTTGCGCTGGTGATCGGTGTCGTCCTCGCCGGCCTGATACTCGGCCTGGACAAACCCGAGCAGCAAGACAACGCGGTGGAG
>JAZKEL010000081.1:0-7906 GCA_040387075.1 Pseudomonadota bacterium | reverse complement strand
CGCATACCAGGAAACAGGAGCCAGCCTGATGGAAAACGCTACTACGTTGAAGATCATCATCGCCGACGATGAAGCCCCGGCCCGTAACCGACTGCGCGAACTACTGGACGATATACCCAATGTCACGCTGGTGGGTGAGGCTAAAAACGGCAAGGAAGCGCTGGCGCTGGTGGAAGCACAATCTGCCAATGTGCTGTTGCTGGATATCCGCATGCCGCAGATGGACGGCCTGGAAACCGCGCAACACCTGCTGAAGCTGGCCGCACCGCCGGCCGTCATCTTCACCACTGCATTCGACGCCTATGCCTTGCAGGCATTCGACATCAACGCCGTGGATTACCTACTCAAGCCTATACGCCAGGAGCGGCTACAGACGGCCCTCAACAAGGCACGTGCCCTGCAACCCGCACAGGTATTGGCGCTCAAGCCATTACTGCCTAGACGCACCTATTTCAGCGTCTCCGAGCGGGGGCGCGTGTTGCTGGTACCGGTGGCCGATGTCATCTACCTGCGCGCCGAGCTCAAATACACCACCGTCAGGACCAAGGAACGCGAATACCTGATCGACGATTCGCTGACCACGCTGGAAAATGAATTCGGCGACCATTTCCTGCGCCTGCACCGTAATTGCCTGGTGGCCGTGAACCGCATCCTGGGTTATGAAAAACGGCCAGACGAACTGGGTGAATACCATTGCGTAGCACTCTTGAAAGACGTGCCTGAAACGGTCATCGTCAGCAGGAGGCAAATGCATGCACTGAAGGGGCTGGCTGGATAATGTTAAAGTTATTCAACGAATTAATCATAAAAATTCGCATTTTTACTACTATAGTCCGTCGGAAAAAATTTCTGTTATTATAAAATCTATCCATTAGTCGCCTGGGCTAATCGAATACTTACCGGCAATATCCTAACCGCCGCATAACAAGATAAATTCGGCATTAATCCTGCTTTGTAATCCCCATACTCGAAAGTATGGCAGTGGCTGTAGAAGAGGGGAAGTTATGCACGCAGGCCAAATGAATGCTGGTGAAATTGTGTGTTATTCACAGATTTCTTCATTTCGTAAGGTATTTGTAAGAGACCAGGATTAAAAGACATTATGGATATCGAAAAACGCATAGCACGACTCGAACAGGCCAACCGCAAACTGCAGGCGCAACAGATCGCTGCCAAATTCATCAACCAGGCATTATTCATCGCGACGCCTTTGCCTTATGACCTGGTGAAAAAGCTGATGACCGGTGTGTACGATGTATTGAACGATAAAATGATCGCGGCCGGTTTTGAGGAAAGTTTCCAGGCCATTGTACGGGCTGAAATGGATGCCCTGTCGGGCGACATCATGATGGGATTCGACCGCAAACATCATTTCGAAAAACGCAGCGAGTTCGGCTGACTCACTGCAGGGCCCTCCCCCGTATAGCGGATCCGGCTTAGCTGCCTATCTATCCGGCACACTCCTGGACAAAAAAGAGCATCGGCGATGGCGGTTATGCCTGGCCTGTCGTGATGCACTAAAGTAAGTGCCAGTCCTGGCTGTGCTAAAATTCCGTCATTCCCACTCTTAGTTTTTTTCATGATCCCCATCCCCAAAAAACTGGTCATCGCCTCGCGTGAAAGCGCGCTGGCCATGTGGCAAGCCCGTTATATCCAGGGCGTATTGCAGGCGCTTTATCCGGATACCACTGTAGAAATCCTTGGCATGACGACGACCGGCGACCAGATACTGGATTCGCCGCTGGCGAAGATAGGCGGTAAAGGCTTGTTCGTAAAAGAATTGGAGCAGGCGCTGGCAGACGGGCGGGCCGACCTGGCAGTACACTCCATGAAAGACGTGCCTATGCATTTACCGGAAGGCTTTGCCATGGCCGCCATTGGCGAGCGCGAGGATCCCCGCGATGCTTTCGTCTCCAATGCCTATACCTCTTTCGAGGAATTGCCGGAAGGCAGTATCGTCGGCACCTCCAGCCTGCGTCGCCAGAGCCAGTTGCAGGCACGGTTGCCGCACCTGAAGATCGAATCGTTGCGCGGCAACGTACAAACCAGGTTGCGCAAGCTGGACGAAGGCCAGTATGCGGCCATCATCCTTGCCGCAGCAGGCTTGATCCGGCTTGGGCTGGGCGACCGTATCGCACAGTTGATCCCGACAGTGCATAGCATCCCTGCCGTCGGCCAGGGCGCGCTCGGCATCGAGATCAATGCCGCGCGCCAGGACCTGATGGCGGTACTGGCACCGCTGAACCACGCGGCGACGGCATCCTGCGTGGAAGCCGAGCGCGGCATGAGCCGGGCGCTGGCCGGTAGCTGTACGGTGCCGCTGGGCGCGTATGCAGAGCGTCATGGTGAGCAGTTGCATATCACCGGCTTCGTCGCCAGCGTGGACGGCCGCGAGATGGTCCGCGAGAGCATCACCGGCCCGGCAAACGATCCGGAAGCATTAGGCCAGGCACTGGCAAACAAGCTGGTCGCGCTGGGTGCAGACCGTATCCTGGCGGCATTGGACCATGACTAGAGCACTGACTGGACGGCTACCGTCCATCAGCCGTATCGATACACCCGCATGAATCCACCGGTATTACATAATCGTTTCATTGCCATTACCCGACCGGAAGGCCAGGCGACCAGGCTCAGCAAGTTGGTCGCCGATGCCGGCGGGACGCCGGTGGCGTATCCGCTGATCGCCATCGCCGCGCTGGAGGATTACAGCTTATTCGAAAACACGCTGGCGCAATTGCATGAATACGACTTGGCGATTTTCATCAGCAGCAATGCGGTGCAGAATGCCATGCCCAGGTTGCTGGCCAAGATACCGGATATACCTGCCAAGCTGAGGTTTGCCGCCATCGGGCCGGTGACCGCCGCCGAGTTGAAGGAATTCGGCATAGCGGATGTACTCACACCGAAGACGCGTTTTGACAGTGAAGCACTGCTGGCCCTGCCCGAGATGCAAGAGGTGGCTGGCCAGCGTGTCCTGATTTTTCGCGGCGTAGGCGGCCGCGAAGTACTCGCGGACACGCTGAAGGAGCGCGGCGCTACCGTGGCATTTGCCGAGAGCTACCGACGTATCAATCCGCAAACGGATGTCACTACCCTCACCCGCCTATGGCAAAATAAACAGCTGGATGCCATCGTGGTCACCAGCAGCGAAGCGATGCGGCACTTGCTTGAACTGGCGGGGATAACCCAGGCGGACAACGTTTCGCCTGCGGGTGAAGCTCCAGCCTGGCTGCATGACGTGATGCTATGCGTCAATCATGCGCGCATTGCAGAACCGGCGCTGGGGCTTGGGCTGAAAGTAGCCATTGCACAGGCGCCGGGCGATGATGCCATGCTGCAATGCCTGGCGACAGCCCTGGACAAGCGATAGTGTGAGCCGCTCCTCGACAGTGTTGAAACTAGCTTTATAACCCCAACCCCAGAATTAGCCAGGCCGATGAACGAATGAACGATCAGACCTTACCTCCAGACAACCCAGCGCAAGTCCCCGGTCAGTCAGCCACTAGCTCGCCGGTGGAGCGGCGTAAGCCTTCACTCTTCATCCAGGCTGCGCTGGCGATGGCTTTGATTGCCTTGTTGATCGTAGCTTGGCAGTGGATACAGACCCGCCATTCCGTAAAACAACTTGAAAAAGCACTGGCTGAACGGCTGGAAGATTTTAATGGCGTGAACCAGCAGAGCCTGGCCCTGGCGAAGAATGCCGATGACCGCAGTTCATCGGCCATCGCGCGTGCTTCACTGCTCGAACAGAAGCTGGCGGAGTCGATGGACCAGCAGGAAGCATTGCAAACCCTGTACACGGAGCTCGCCAATAATCAGGAAGAGCGGGTCATTTCGGAAGTCGAACAATTGCTGGTCATCGCCAACCAGCAACTGCAACTGGCGGGCAACGTAAAACCAGCATTGCTGGCCTTGCAGACCGCCGACACGCGCCTGCAGAAACTGGATGCCCCCATGGCGGTGCAATTGCGCAAGGTACTGGGCCAGGATATCCAGCGACTGCAAAGCCTGCCGCTGGTGGATATTGCCGGCATGAGCCTCAAACTGGGCAGCCTGACCAATACCATCGATACGCTGCCGCTGGTGAGCGATCGTCACCCCAGTGAGAAGAAACCGCTGGAGCATCAATCCACCAGCAGCACATGGCAACGATTGCTGGAAGAGGTATGGCAGGACGTAAAGAGCATGATACGGGTAGAGCGTATCGATCGCCCGGAGCCGCCGCTGCTGGCCCCCGACCAGACATTTTTCCTGCGCGAGAATATCAAGCTGCACTTGCTGACCGCCCGCATCGCACTGCTGCAGCACGACGAGGCCACCTATAAAGCCGACCTGGCCGCAGCGGAGAAATGGTTAAAGGGCAATTTCGACGTGCGCGAGCCGGATACCCAGCAAGCGCTGGCCACGATCCGGCAATTGTCTGCCGACAGCATCGTGATCCAGTTGCCGGACATCAGCGAAAGCCTGGTGCTGGCAAGCAAATACAAACTGACGCTGGAACGCAGCAGTAGCATACAAAGCGAACCTGCTGTCACGCCTGCAAAGCGGAACAACGGCAAACGTATCGCAACCCCATCTGCTGCTAACGCCGGCAATCCAAAGCCGGTTGAAACCAGCGGGCAGGCCCGATAATGCGCTGGCTGGTGTGGATACTGCTGATACTGGCGCTGGCGATCGGCGTGTCGCTGCTTGCCAGTAATAATGAAGGCTACGTGTTGATCGTACGCCCGCCCTACCGGCTCGAACTATCACTCAATTTCCTGCTGATACTGATCGCCGGCGCCTTTGCATTATTGCACCTGAGCCTGCGCCTGATCCATTACACGCGACGGCTGCCCGCCAGCGTGCGCGACTATAAGGATCGCCAGCGGCTGAAGAACGGCCATGTCGCCCTGGTGCAAAGCCTGCATGCGCTGGTTGAAGGCCGCTATTCGGCCGCCGAGAAAAGCGCCTCGAAAGCACTCGAGCTGGGCGAAGATGCCGGCCTCAGCGCACTCATCGCAGCGCGCGCTTCGCACAAGCTCAAGCACAAAAGCCAGCGCGATTACTACCTGGCAGAAGCCGAACGCCTGGCACCGGATGCCGGCATTGCACGCCTGTTATCCCAGGCTGAGTTGCAGCTGGACGACAGATTGTATAACGACGCCATCAACACCCTGCACAAGCTGGAGAAGATCGAGTCGCAATATCCGCCCGCCATGCGCCTGGAGATGAAAGCGCATGTACACCTCAATAACTGGGAGCAGGTTCTGGTGCTTGCCCAGCAACTGGACAAGGCCGATGCGATTGAGTCGTGGCACCTGCGCGAGGTACGCCAGCAGGCGCACCAGCACTTGATCCGGCGTTACATGGATGACGTAGCGGGATTGACGGCTTACTGGAAGAAGATGGCCGATGAGGACAGACTGAACTCGCGCCTGGCCTATCTTGCTGCCGAAACGCTGATCGGGAGCCAAGCGGCCAGGAGTGACGCGGGCAACCAGGCCGCAGAAATCATCGAGATGAGCCTGACCAAGAAATGGGATACCAAGCTAGTAGCATTGTGGGGAAATTGCGTGACCAGCAACCCCCAGAAGCAATTGCAACAGGCCGAATACTGGCTGTTAAGCCATGAAGGCGATGCCAACCTGCTGCTGGCCCTGGGTAAGATGTGTATCCGCCTGGGCTTATGGGGCAAAGCGCAGAATTACCTGGAAGCCAGTATCAGCGTGGAACCGCAGCCCTCGACCTTCCTAACGCTGGCTAAACTGATGGAAGACCTGGGCAATACGGAGATTGCAAACCAGCATTACCAGCGCAGTGCACGCCTGTTCAGCCAGGCGCTTTGAAGCTGCCTGGTTGGTTTATTGCCAGTAATTAAGCGATTTTCGGTTGCGGGTTGGCGTAGGTAAAGGCATCCGAGAAAAACTCGTCTTCCGGCATGCCACGCTCCTGGAATGCCACATGCACGATGTCCACCATCGCCGGCGCTCCGCAGCAATACACCTGGTAGGCGCTTAAATCTGCGTAATCATCAAGCACCGCCTGGTGCACCAGGCCTGTCCTGCCCTGCCAATTGTCGCTCTCTTGCGGTTCGGATAGTACCGGTACGAATTTAAAACCTGGATGATAGGCTGCCCAGTTTTGCGGCAAGGACGGCATGTACAGATCCTCCCTGGTGCGGGCACCCCAGTACAGCACGATCGGGCGTTGGCTCTTAACGTGCAGCATATGCTCGATGATGCCCTTGATCGGCGCAAAACCGGTACCGCCGGCCACGAAGATGATAGGCTTATCGCTGTCTTCGCGCAGGTAAAACGTACCGAACGGGCCTTCCAGCCGCAATATCGCTTTTTCCTGCATCTCGGTGAATACGTAGTTGGTGAAGGTACCGCCGGGAATCAGGCGCAGGTGCATCTCCAGGAACTCGTCGTCATGCGGGGCATTGGCCAGGGAAAACGCACGGCGCTTACCGTCCTTGAGCAAAAACTCGACATACTGGCCGGCCATGAACTGCATGCGCTCGTTACTCGGCAATTTCAGGAACAATGCCATCACATCGTGCGACAGCTTCTCCATCTTCTGTACCCGTGCCGGCAATATACGTGGACGTACCCCAGTGTTAGTGCCCACTTCACGACTTTCGATGACAAGGTCGGATTGCGGCCGGGCACAGCAGAACAAGGCCAGGCCAGCTTCTTTTTCGGCATCGGTCAGCGCGTTGCCCTGGTGCTCGCCGTAATCCACCTCACCAGAAACGATCTTGCCTTTGCAGGCACCGCAGGCGCCGTTACGACAACCGTACGGCAGGTTGTAACCCGCATCGATGGCGGCCTCGAGCACGGTCTGGTAGGCGGAAATCTTATACACATGGCCGCTCGGGTTGATGGTGACTTCGTAAGACTGCATAAAAATCCTAAATCGAACAACTACTTAACAGAATTTAACCGGCCGGCAGTGTAGCACAGCCGGACAATCGGGATGGGGCACCTGGCAAATTGTTTAATGAAGTAAGGTCAGGCCTACTCTTCGCGACGGAATTCGCCCTCGATCACATCGTCGTTGGCCGCCTTGCGATGATGGGTCTGGTGAGTCGCATCCTGCGGGGCGGGCAGGAATAATAAAATAATCGCAATCAGGTCGGTCATCAGTCCGGGAATGATGAGCAGGACGCCGGCCAGCAGGTTTTTCACGCTGCTGAACAAGGACCGTGACAAAGTACCACCCTGGCTGACATTCTGCATCACCTTGCCCAGTACCATCAGTTTTTCGTCCTGGATCAGCCGCCAGCCCAGCAGTCCCACCACGACCAGGTAAGCAAACAGCCACCAGCCGTACAAATGCGACAACTCCACCAGCAACCATATCTCCAGTACCGGGAATGCGAGTAGAATCAGCGCTAAAAATAAAAACGGCATAATGTCCTGCTTTTCTTGTTATATAAAGTTAATGTCTGGAATGAGTGTACTGGCTAATGCGTCTTGACCATGCATCTAGACCCTGATATCCATAACTACTGCATTCATGTTGGTGCGTTGCCTGCCAAATCAAGCGCCAGCAACGAATAATTAAGGGACGGCCTTTCCCGATGACTTCTATGACTTCTGCCATGAATAACAGCGCCATGCCCGACTCAACTCAGATGTTGTTAGTGCTTACCACTATGCCTGACAACGCACACGCGGAAAAGTTGGCCGATTTCCTGGTAACGCAACAGCTTGCTGCCTGCGTGAATATAATGGCGCCCTGCACTTCCGTGTACCAATGGCCGGAAGACGGTCAGCTTAAACTGCAAAATACCATGGAAATACCGTTGATGATTAAAACCACGCAGGCACGTTATGCGGCCGTAGAAGCCGCGATCCGCAGCCAGCACCCCTACGAACTTCCCGAGATCCTCCATGTCCCAGTCAGCGGAGGCTTACCG
>JAZKEL010000080.1:262-3133 GCA_040387075.1 Pseudomonadota bacterium | reverse complement strand
CAATCCAAAGCGGGCCACCACCCGCCAGCGTGAAGTGCTGCATGACATGTACAGGTTTGGATTCATCGACCAGAAGACTTATGAGCAGGCGCTCAAGATGCCGTTACGCTTTAAAGCATCGCAACAGTCGCGTGACCTGGCCGCAGACTACGTGGCTGAAATCGTACGCCAGGTGATGTACAAACGTTACAAGGACGAGATCTATACCAGCGGCCTCAAAGTGTATACCACCATCCTGAAAAGCAACCAGGACGCGGCTAACGCGGCCATCCTGCAAGGCATCATGGATTATGACCAGCGGCATGGATACCGCGGTCCGGAAAAAACGATACAGCCCACCATGATGGCGGTAGAAGAAGGCGTCAACTGGCGTGACAAGGCGCTGGACGACATTGAAACCTATAGCTTGCTGATTCCCGCCATCGTCACACGCGTCAGCCCTAAAGCGATCAGTGCGCATACTAAAAAAGGCGACGATATCGAAATCACCGGTGCCAACCTGTCCTTGGTGCAAAAGATGCTGGATGATAAAGCGCCAGGTAAAAAGCAGGATAAAGACCAGGCAAAGATCGAAGAGCGACGCAAGATCAGGATCGGTTCCGTCATTCGCGTGATGCGTATCAAAGATGAGTGGAAGATCGTGCAGCTACCCGAGGTGGAGTCCAGCTTAGTAGCGCTCGATCCTGCCAATGGCGCGGTGCGTGCACTGGTAGGCGGTTTCGATTTCAACCGCAATAAATTCAACCATGCCACCCAGGCATGGCGCCAGCCGGGCTCCAGCTTCAAGCCGTTCATATATTCCGCTTCGTTGGAAAAAGGCTTTACGCCAGCCAGCCTGGTGGAAGATGAACCTATCGTACTGTCATCGGCAGAAACAGGCAGCGGCTCGGCCTGGGAGCCACGCAATTTCGACAACCAGTATGACGGGCCTATCCGTGTGCGCACTGCGCTGACCAAATCCAAGAACATGGTATCGATCCGCATACTTCAGGCGATCGGGGTGAGTTATGCCCGGGATTACATTACGCGCTTCGGCTTTTCGCCCAAGGATCATCCTCCCTACCTGGCCATGGCGCTGGGTGCTGGGTCGGTCAATAACTGGCAGATGGCAGGTGCCTATGCCGTATTCGCCAATGGCGGATACCGGGTCAATCCTTACCTGATCAATAAAATCACGGACAGCCAGGGCAAGGTGATCGAGCAAGCCAAATTCGTTGTCGCGCGCCAGGATGCCCCACGCGTGATTGACGGCCGCAACGCTTTCCTGATGACGTCGATGATGCAGGACGTCACCCGCATAGGCACTGCCGCACGCGCACGCCAGCTAGGCCGTAGCGACCTGGCCGGCAAAACAGGGACCACCAATAACCAGGTGGATACCTGGTTCGCCGGCTATAACCCGAAACAGGTGGCCGTGGTCTGGGTAGGTTTCGACAAACCGCGTTCGCTGGGCCGTAATGAAACGGGTGGCCATGCCGCACTGCCGATCTGGATCGACTACATGGCATCCGCCTTGAAGGGCACGCCTGACGTCCCGTATAGCGTGCCTGAAGGGGTCAGCTCCATCAAGATAGACCCGCTGACTGGCACACGGGTGGCTGAAGGTGAACCCGGCGTGAATGAATATTTTTATCATGAGTTTCCACCACCGGAAGTTGAGCCTGAATTTTCGCCGATTCCCGGATTTCCTGACGGTAGCCCTGGCCACGAAGCCAAACCCAATAGCGGGGCGGAAGCAGACCAGCTGTTCTAGGAATATGCAGTCTTAGTTATTGAGTTTGTAGGATGCAGCTTAAGGTATTGAATTCATATGGCTAAAGATATCAATGGACGGCAGCACCAGTTACGCCAGATGGTGGCGCAGCAGGCGGCACGCCTGATGGCAGAAGAAGGCATTTCCGACTATGCCTATGCCAAGCGCAAAGCCGGGCGCCAACTCGGCGTGGTCGATGCGAACTGCCTTCCCACCAACAGTGAGATCGAGGAAGAGATCAAGCTGTTCCACGAAATCTACCATTCGGAAGACCAGCCGGAAGCGCTCCGCCAGCTGCGTTCGGATGCGCTGGTCGTGATGCAGATGCTGGACCGCTTTCACCCGCACCTCACCGGCACGGTGCTGGACGGCACTGCTGGCCGATACGCCGAGACCCATATCCACCTGTTCGCCGATAGCCTGAAGGATGTCGAGATTTTCCTGCTCAACAAACAGGTGCCCTACGATACGGACCAGAAATCCTACCGCACCACCAACGACAGAAGAAGTACGGATAAAAAAGGCGGGGATCGCAAGAAGGTACCGGTATTTACGCTGGAAGGCCCGAATGGCTTTATCAAGCTCAGCGTATTCGACATGGACGACATGCGCGTACCCACCAAAAGCCCGGCGAATGGTGGCAACTCCAGTAAGCTGGATATGCAAGGGTTAGAAGCATTAATGCGCGAGGCTACCAACTCAGCCGAGTAGGTATAGGCGCTAAGTGTAATCGCTTTGCCTGGTACTATTTTGAAGAATCAATAGCAATAATCGATGCCCTGGAAGGCGCATGGATGTTGGCTCGCAGGGCAGGTGGTTTTAGTTGGTTTAGTCAAAGAAAACCAACACCGTCGGGGGTAGCCCGACAGCTAATCAAGGCAAACCCAACATTCGCCACATTACTTTATCGTTACATTATTAAAATTTCACCTAGCCTGGATTCCCGCCTACGCGGGAATGACAAGTGTTTTGATTTTGACTTAAGGTTTGAAACTGCTTTTGACGTGGGCTGTTGAACGTCATCCCCTGCTGCCGCGCCGAGCAGCGCAGACAAGCCAGGAGGCTTCGGCAATCGCCTGTTTGAGCTCCGCGGCAGTTAGCGCCTTTTGCTAACTGCT
>JAZKEL010000080.1:0-252 GCA_040387075.1 Pseudomonadota bacterium | reverse complement strand
AGCAGCACAGGGGATTCCGAAGGAACGTGGCAGGGGTGTCTTTTTGTTTGGTACCTTTATTTTGGACAAGCAAAATAAAGGTACTCGCCTAGAGGCGAAAAGGAATGTTTAATGCGATGCAATGACTTTAGTTATTGCGCTACTGTCGGGAGCTTTTTCTCCAAAATGTGGAGCTTTCTGAAGTAATAGAGCAATCCGCTTAAGTAAACAATTGGAGATAAGGAGAAGAATAAAATTAAATCAATTGTCAAT
>JAZKEL010000079.1:932-3074 GCA_040387075.1 Pseudomonadota bacterium | reverse complement strand
CAGTTGAGCCTGACGGAGTTGCGCAATTTCAATTCCGGCCTGGGGGTTTTCTCGATCACCGATCCCGTACTTGCGCTTAACCTGCTGCACCAGGACACCGACACCAACCTGCTGGCGAACCCGCATATTCGCGTGAAGAACCGCGAAAAGGCCAAGGTGCATATCGGCGACCGTATCCCCATACTCACGAGTATCGCCAATGCCACCGGTTTCGTCTCCCAGTCGGTGAGCTACATCGAAGTGGGCATCAAACTCAATGTAGAGCCGACTATCCTGCTGCACGACCAGGTATCGATCAAGGTGGCGCTTGAGGTGAGCAACCAGACTGATCAGATAAGATCGAGCACCGGCACATTGACCTATACCATCGGCACCCGCAATGCGGAAACCGTGCTGCGCCTGAAAGACGGCGAGACGCAGGTGCTGGCAGGGCTGTTCCGCGACGATACGCAAAACACCACGAATAAGGTGCCTGGTCTTTCCAGCCTTCCGTTCATCGGCAAGCTGTTCAATGACAGGACCAACGACAGGCGCAAGAAGGAAATCGTGTTGCTGATCACGCCGCGTATCCTGAGTAATATCCGGCCGCCGGATTCCGTGTATACCTCGTTCCCGGCGGGCATCGACGCTACCCAGGGCAGTTCCGGTAAAAACAGCCGGCAGCAGGATACGGCGCCTGTCGCCGCAGCGCCAGCCCGCACGCCCGAGGACATACAGCGGGAGCAGGCGCAAAATGATAAATCGTTCGCCGATTCGGTCAGGATGCAGCCCATCGACGACGTCGCAAACCCGGCCAATGTACCGGCACGGCCATAACGATATGACGACGCCCCAGATAAAAGTCGCAGGGTTTACCCTGATCGAACTGCTAGTCACACTGGTATTGCTGGCATTGATCCTCACGGCGGCGGCGCCTGTCATGCAGCTGACGGTGCAGCGCAATAAGGAGCAGGAACTGAAACGCGCGCTGTGGCAGATACGCGATGCCATCGACGCCTATAAGCAGGCCAGTGACAACGGCCTGATCAAGCGCAACCTGGATGCAAGCGGGTATCCGCCTAACCTGAAGATACTGGTTACCGGTGTGGAAAACAGCAAGGACCTGAAAAAGAAGAAGATCTATTTCCTGCGCCAGATCCCGCGCGACCCATTTACGACAGACCCGATGTTAAATGCGGAGGCCACCTGGGTGAAGCGCAGCTATGCCAGTTCCTTCGAGGAGCCGGCCGAAGGCGACGATGTCTACGACGTGCATTCCGCATCCGGCATCACCGGCCTGGATGGCCGCCCCTATAACGAGTGGTGATGAGGGCGAGTGGTGATGAGGCGATATTTCAGTAAGGCATTCACGCTGATCGAGATACTGGTGGTGATGGTCATCATCGCCACCTTGCTCAGCCTAGTTGCGCCTAAATACTTCGAAACGGTGACGCGCTCCAAGGAGGCGACCCTGAAGCATGACCTGATCATCATGCGTGAGGCTATCGACAAATTCTACAGCGACAGGGGCAGCTACCCGGATTCCCTTGAGGAGATGGTGGAGCGCAAATACCTGCGAGCATTGCCGGAAGACCCCATCACCAGCCGCACCGATACCTGGACGTTTGTGCCGCCCATCGATTTCCAGGTAACCGGGTCTATCTACGACATTCACAGCGGCGCAGAGGGGACTGCTTCTGACGGGAGCCTGTATGCGGAATGGTGACTGCCCTAGTAGCAATCAATGCGCCAGGCAAGGCGGGTATACCCTGCTGGGACTGCTGGTACTGATCATCATCATCGGCTTTTTCCTGGGGGAGGCCGGCGCGATGTGGAGCGATGCCCGACAACGCGACCGGGAAGCCGAATTGCTGAAAGTAGGGGACAGGATCCGAATCGCCATCGGCAGGTATTACAACAATACGCCAGGCCCGGTGAAGCAGTTCCCGCGCACGCTGGAGGCGTTACTCCGGGATGACCGTTTCCCGGTGCCGCAACGCTACCTGCGAACCTTATACATCGACCCGATCACGCGACGGGAGGGCTGGGGAATACTGGAAGCCCCCAGCGGCGGCATCATGGGAGTCTATAGTCTGTCAGGGGACAAGCCGTTCAAGACCCGGCAGTTCAGGCCCATCTATAAAGAATTTGAAGACAGGAAGA
>JAZKEL010000079.1:0-922 GCA_040387075.1 Pseudomonadota bacterium | reverse complement strand
ATGTACGGCGACTGGATATTCGCTTATTCGGAACTGGCATTGACTAACTAGCCACGCGTCACCTGGCTGATCATTCCTGCAACAGGATAGCCAGCCTTGCCTGCAGCACCATGTTTTCCAGAACCAGCCGGGCCACTGTCGCCGCCATCAGCAGTGCATTATCTTCTTGGGATGAACCCGCAGGCAGTTTGTTCATGATGTCGGCCACATTCAGGCAGGCCAACTGCCTTAAGTCGTCCGGATCGAATGGCAGGCCTGTGTAATCCAGCGGGTCTTCCTGCTCTATTTCCAGCAATAGTTCTATTAATAGTTCAGGTTTCATGGCGTCAGATTCGGGGTTCGTCACTATTAACTATCTCCGTGTTCTCATGGAGTTCGGGTTCGCAGGATGATGGCGCAATCTCAATCTTGAATAATAGGTTTTTAAATGCCTGCTGAATTAAGTTAAAATGACTTGCTAATAAAATTAGTCGTATCAAGTTGGCATATAGTGTTTCGCTATTGCTGACTTGCGTAGTTTTCACATCACTCGATTTAACTATCGGTTTAAAGGATTTAACAATGAGTCAAATTACTATCGAACATAACCCTAGCGAAGAAAAGCTGAAGCAACTGGGCGTATCAAGCTGGTCTATCTGGGAAAAAGAAGTGTCTAAATTCCCGCTGGATTTCGGCATGACAGAAAGCGCTTACGTGCTTGAAGGTGAAATCCATGTTACACCACAAGGCGGCGAAAAAGTCGTCATCGTTGCTGGCGATTATGTTGTATTCCCTAAAGGCTTGAAGACAAGCTGGGAAGTGGTCAAGCCACTGCGCAAGCATTACAAGCATAGTTAATAATGTAGGTTAACTTCAAAACTTAACCTATTAATTAACATAAAAAACCCGCTTCGGCGGGTTTTTTATTGCTAAATTTGGTTTT
>JAZKEL010000078.1:0-2246 GCA_040387075.1 Pseudomonadota bacterium | reverse complement strand
CGCAATCTCTGCGATATCCTGGATCACGCCTGTTTCATTGTTAGCCAGCATGACCGATACCAGGCTGGTCGGCGATACCAGGCTGTCCGTGAGCGCCTGCTTGTCCAGCTTGCCATCGGCATCCACACCTATCGTATTCAAATGCCAGCCGCGTTTCTGCATGGCAACCGCCGGCCTGGTGACGCATGGGTGCTCGATTGCACTCACGGCAATGGCGTTGCCCTGGTTAATGCTGGCAATGCCCGTAATGGCCAAGTTGTTACTTTCCGTACCGCTACCGGTCAATATCACTTGGGACGGATGCGCACCTGCTGCATCTGCCACCTGTTCGCGTGCCCGTTCTATCGCCTGCCTGGCTGACCTGCCAAATAAATGCCGGCTAGTCGCATTGCCATACTGTTGCGACAGGTAAGGCAGCATGCTCTCCAGGACTCTTGGGTCGAGCAGCGTGGTACCGTTGTTGTCGAAGTAGATGGATGTCTCGCTCATCGCAGATACTTATACAGTCGCCGCTATCTGGTATTCCTTGCGGTTGCTCAATACGATCTTCTTGCGTTCCTGCTGCGAAGCAACCAGCTCGGCCAGTGATACGCCGGATAGATATTCAAGAATCTTGGTGTTCAGGCTGGACCATAGGTCGTGTGTCATGCAACGGCGCTCGTCACGGCAGTTTTCCTTGCCGCCGCACTGCGTGGCATCGATCAGTTCGTCCACTGCGCTGATTATTTCAGAAACGGAAATTTCGCTGTGCTTTTTAGCGATACGATAGCCGCCGCCAGGACCGCGCACGCTTTTTACCAGGCCGCCGCGACGCAGGCGGCTGAATAATTGCTCAAGGTAAGAAAGGGAAATGCTCTGGCGCTCGCTTATGCCAGCCAGTGTGACAGGCTTGTCGATTTCGTTCATTGCGAGATCCAGCATCGCAGTGACGGCAAATCTTCCCTTGGTGGTTAATCGCATCGCAGTTTCCTAAAGATCCAGGTATATGTTCGGGTATTCCAGGTTTATCAATAAAAGCCGACAGCCTTGATTAATGGGCCTTGCAGGCAATATTGCCAGACCAAAACTATATAATACCTTAATGCTTTAGTCAACTATTTTGTTGAGATAGTTCACATCGAATGCTTTGCCGACTTCGGCATCGGTTTCCACATCGCCGCCAAGTTTGGCGAGTTGCTGCATGACCTCTTTTAGCTGCTGGTCCTGCTTCGCGGCATGGTCCAGCAGGGCATGAATAGCCTTGTTCATCGGGTCATTCATGTTGTCGCTGACGGCGTAGGCAGAAAAACCGATCTTCTCGGCCATGTCGTTGCGTTGCTTCGAGATTTCCGTTTCCAGTATGCGGGCTGGTATGCCTACAGCAGTCGCGTCTGCGGGAACATCTTTGACGACCACGGCATTCGAGCCGATTTTAGCGCCACGGCCTATCACAATCGGGCCGAGCACTTTAGCGCCGGCGCCAATGACCACGCCCTGCTCAAGCGTGGGATGGCGCTTGCCTTTGTTCCATGATGTGCCGCCCAGCGTTACGCCGTGATACAGCGTGCAGTCATCGCCGATGACGGCCGTTTCACCGATGACCACTCCCATGCCGTGGTCGATGAATACGCGGCGGCCGATAGTGGCGCCTGGGTGGATTTCAATGCCGGTCATCCAGCGTGCGATATGCGAGTTGAACCTGGCCAGCCAGTAAAAACGCTTGCGCCATATCCAGTGGGAAACGCGATGGATCAGCAGGGCATGCACACCAGGATAGGTGGTCAACACCTCCCAGTGTGTTCGCGCCGCAGGGTCGCGTTCGAACACAACGGAAATATCTTCTTTAATTTGATTGAACATGCAATTCTCGGTGTCTCAAGTTTTCTCTCGGGTCATTAAGTTTGGAGCGATCAATACGCTATAAATAAACTGTGAGTTAGATTAATTACCTTCGGTGCCGGCGCTTCTCGGCCTGGGGGTCTGTGTGAGCTTCAGTATGCCACGCAATATATTCACTTCCTCTTTCTCCAGCCTTGCCCTGGCGTAGATGCGGCGCACACGTTGCATCAGGCGGCCCGGTTCCTGCGGATTCAGGAAGCCGATCTGCACCAGCGTTTCCTCAAGGTGCTTATATAATCGTTCAACATCCTCACTATTCGCCAGCGGCATGGTGTCATTATTGGTCGCCAGTGCAGTTTCCTGCAGCAAGGCCATGCGCACTTCGTAACACATCACTTGGACTGCAGAAGCAACATTAAGTGAAGAGA
>JAZKEL010000077.1:0-2689 GCA_040387075.1 Pseudomonadota bacterium | reverse complement strand
CCACGCCGGATGCAATCATCCAGGTGAGAGCAAGCCCGGCCCGGCGCGCTTCAAGCGACAGTAACTCAAGCAAATGGGAAAGCCCGGCATGCGCCGACGCCAGTGCAGTCGAGAATTCACTAAAGACACCGGCAGTCGGCTGAGGCGCATTTGCAGCAGAGCCGACCGGCGCGACATCGTCGACCGCCGGCGCTGCTCCGCCAGGCGAAAAGTCGTTCATTACTTCAGTACCTTGCTGAGCAAATAGCCTGTCACCAAGGCGATCCCAATGGACTTAAATGGGTTGGCAGCGATGTAAGCACTGGTTTCGTCGACTGCCTTCTTTTGAGCAAGGTTCAGGCTGGTGCCTTGTGCCGCCAGCCAGTCGGCCGCCGGAGCGGCTGTGTTCGCCACGCCGTCGACGGCTTTGTGCGCCATCGCGGTGACGTGTTCGATTGCAGGCTTGGCTTTGCGTGCAGCCTCTTCTGCTGCCCCGGCAATTGAATTGACAGTGTCGTGCGCGCTGGAGGATGCCTTACTGATCATGCCATCAGTTGGCATGCCCTGCGTTGCCTTCGACAGGCCGGAATTCGATGGGTGAGCGCCGTTTGAAGTATTTTCCATGATGTTTTCCTATATGCGAGTGAAAGCGAAATTCCAGATGACAATAAAGTCGGAGTGTTGAATTCGTCTGTGTGGAGACGGTATGTGCAACATATCCCTTGCGAACTGTCAAATCTGTACGCTGACTCACTTATGGGCGCGGCTGCGGCTTCCGCTTTCGCGTGATTTTCTTGTAGAAGCTCTCCAGTTCGCGCCGCACCAGTTCCTGGCCGTGCTCGATGACGTAGTCCTGGAAGCTGGCCGCCACCTTCGGGATAGGTTGATCGGACAGGTGCATGATCTGCCAGTCCGCTTCGACCGGGTTCTCCTGCATCGGCAAGACTTTGAGCAAGCCGGCCTCGAACTCCAGCGAGCAGGCGTGGACGGACAGGAAGCCCAGGCCCAGCCCAGCCGACACCATGCGCTTGATCGCCTCGTTGCTCGATACTTCCGAGCCGAAGTGCAGGGTGTGGCCACTATCGCGCAGCAGCTTTTCCACTGCCGTGCGGGTTCCTGAGCCGCGCTCGCGCACCAGCAGGTTTTCGCCCATCACATCGGCCAGGCTGACACGCTTCTTCTTCATCAGTGGATGATCGGGGCTGGCCACGAAAGCCATCGGGTGGCGGGCAAAGCGCGCCGCATTGGTGCGCAGTTCGCGCGGCGGCGTGCCCATGATGGCCAGGTCGATCTCGTGGCGCGCCAGCATATTGACGATCTCGGCGCGGTTACCCACTTGCAGTTTGAGGCGCACATCAGGGCGCTCCAGCGTAAACGGCACCAGCATCGGCGGCAGCAAATGCTCGGCCGTGGTGACCGCGCCGATACGCAGGGTACCGCTGGTGACCCCTTGCAGCGCTGCCAGTTCGTCGCCCGCCTGCTCCCACAAATGCAGGATGCGCTCGGAGAACGTGGCCATTACTTCGCCTGCCGCAGTCAGCTGGATATTGCGCCCGACCTTGCGGGTCAAGGCCATGCCAGTGATGCTCTCAAGAGTGCGCAGTTGCAGCGACACGGCGGGCTGGGTGACGTGCAGTGCTTCGGCCGCGCGCGATACGCTCTCGTGGCGGGCGATCAGCAGCAGTGATTGCAGCTGGCGAAAACTGGCGTGATACATAAGTCCATCCTTATTAATTATGAATTAAGTTTAATTTTTCTTTCCTATCGCAGATCCGTATAGTAAATCATCCGCTGCCGATTTCCACACTTGGAGGTTTCCGCTATGAGTATCGACGTGATCTTTCTTGGACTAGACGGTGTCCTGTTCGACACCGAAGCACTGCGCCTTGAGGCCTTCAATATGGCCTTTTCACAGGCGGGCCTGCTGCTGCGATGGGAAATGAGCGAGATGCGCAAGGCACTGCGCATCTATGGCACGGCCGGCGTGATGGCGGCCCTGGCAAAGGTCCAGGATAGCCGCCACCCACGCGAATTGGCGGCAGAACTGACCCGGCTCAAACAACGTGCAATGCAACAGCTGGTCATGCGGGCCAAGCCAGCCGTACTGCCGGCAGCTGCCCATTTGATCGACGACGCCCTGCATGCGGGCTGCAAGCTGTCGATCCTGTCCGAGACATCAGCCGCCACCACCGCTGCATTGCTGGAGCAGTGCTTCGGCGATACGGTCAATAGCAAATTTGCGGTCGTCGCTGGTGGCGTCAAATGGCAAGGGACGGCAGCAACGGGCCCGTATGCCTTGGCATTGCACGCGATGGGCATCGAGGCGCGTAACGCGGTCGCGATCGACACTTCGCCGGACGCACTGCGCGCCGCCCGTGGCTGCGGCCTGTTGACGATATCGGCCTGCCCCAACGACATCAACGACGCCTCCATCTCCGGCGCCGACCTGTGGTGTCCGCAGTTGCAGGAGCTGCGCAAGATCGTCCCGAACGAAAAACCCTTCGTCAGCTTTGACGCCCTGCGCGGCATGAAGATGAACGCGCGCCGCATGACCTTGCCGATCGCGGCGCAATCGGCGGTCTGATCACGCGGCTTTTCCTGAATGCCGGCTTTTCGTGTCAAAATGCCACGAGTGAAACGCTGGATTTCAAGGAAGAGCAATGCCATTCAATATGCCCGGCTCCTTGACGGCGATGCCCTCGGCCAGCGT
>JAZKEL010000076.1:0-2103 GCA_040387075.1 Pseudomonadota bacterium | reverse complement strand
TTCGATTACGCGCAGCAGGCATTGTTCTACGTACCGAAGGACATGCCCGAACCGAACAGTCCGGGCTATGCGGCATCCGTCGCCGCAGTGGCATTGCCGGTGATCCAGGCCAGCGGGGGGCGTGCTTTTGTGCTGTGCACCTCGCTGCGCGCCATGCGCGAGATTCATGCCCTGCTCAAGGAAGCCTTTATCCAGAACGGCATCGAGTACCCGCTGATGATGCAGGGCGAAAGCTCGCGTAGCGAACTGCTGGAGCGTTTCCGCAAGCGCGGCAATGCCGTGCTGGTGGGTTCGCAAAGTTTCTGGGAAGGCGTGGACGTGCGCGGCGAGGCACTCTCCTGCGTCATCATCGATAAACTTCCGTTCGCACCGCCGGATGACCCGGTGCTGGCAGCACGCATCGATAAGATGAACACCGAAGGCAAGAATGCCTTTATGGAGCACCAGTTACCTTACGCTGTCATCACGCTCAAACAGGGTGCCGGGCGCCTGATCCGCGACGAAGCCGACCGCGGCGTGCTCATGATCTGCGACCCGAGGTTGATCACCAAGCCCTATGGAAAGCGTATCTGGCAGAGTCTGCCGCCGTTTAAGAGGACAAGGGAATTGGCTGACGTGGAAGCTTTTTTTGCAGATCCGCCTATCCCGACTTAAGTTGTAACTGTTTTCGGTGTGCGCCATAAATACCACGCAGCAATAGTGCGGTACGGACTCCAGGTTTCACCTATCTCCTCCAATACTTTGGGCTTGGGTGCCGCCTCCAGCGACTTCAGGCGCCGGTAGCCTTCCCTCACTGCAAAGTCGTCCACCGGCAGTATGTCCATGCGCTCCAGTGTGTAGATCAGGAGCATCTCGACAGTCCACTGGCCGATGCCTTTCAGCGACACCAATTGCCGGATCAGTTCTTCATTCGTCATACCTTCGGCTATCTTACGGCTAGGCACCAGGCCATCCAGCGCGCCTTGGGCAATGCCCTGCAGGGTGGCGATCTTGCGACCGGAAAACCCGCACGCACGCAAGGTGTCGAAATCGGTGGCAACGACTTGACTGGGTGAAGGAAATTGCCCGCCATACACCGCGAGCAGTTTTGTGATCATGGCGTCCGCCGCGCGGCCGTTCAGTTGCTGGTTGGCCACAGCACGCATCAGTGCTTCATAGGGTTCACGTGCCGGTTGCGGGGTATGGGTGCATGGTCCAACCGTCTCTATTAGTCTCGCCCAGTCCGCATCTACCTCGCTGAGGAACTGCATGGCGGGCTGGTAATCGTGGATGGTGTTTTGCAGGTCGCTCATGGGATAGTCGTCAATGCCGGACGAAAAAGTATACGTGTTTCTGCGCGCCGGGATTACGCGAATTCAAAAGCAAGAGTCGGAGTGTGCGGTGGCATGCCGAGTATTAAAGTGGCATTCACCCTGTGTATGATGGAGGAAACCAGATGAATGTCCCCGATAAAAATGCATTGCTTGCGGCTGTTACCCTGCGGGATACGCGCTGGGCGGCGGTAGTCGCGCGCGACGGTGATGCGGATGGCCGCTTTTATTACTCGGTCAAGACTACCGGCGTGTATTGCAAGCCATCCTGTGCGGCGCGCACGGCACGGCCTGAGAATGTCGCTTTCCATGCCAGTTGTGCAGAGGCTGAAGCCGCTGGTTTCCGGCCTTGCCGGCGCTGCAGGCCGGGCCAGCCTTCATTGGCGGAAGTACATGTGACGACTATCGCCAGGATATGCCGGCAGCTGAATGGTAGCGGCCATGGCCAACAGATGGGCCAATCCGAAACCGATGTTTCCCTGGCAGCGCTGGCGGCCGATGCGGGCATGAGCATCTATCATTTCCACCGCATATTCAAAGCTGTCACCGGATTGACGCCGAAAGCCTACAGTGCCGCACAACGGGAAACCCGCATGAGGAATGCGCTCGGCAATGGTAGTCGCGTGACAGAGGCGATTTACGGCGCCGGCTATAATTCCAGCAGCCGTTTCTACGAAAAATCCAACGAGGTATTGGGCATGACGCCGTCCAGCTACCGTGAAGGCGGTGCCAAATCCGAGATCCGTTTCGCCATTGGCGAATGCACGCTGGGCTCGATATTGGTGGCCAGCAG
>JAZKEL010000075.1:0-1500 GCA_040387075.1 Pseudomonadota bacterium | reverse complement strand
TGTCGGCCACGGTCAGCGCCATCGGCTTTTCGATCAATACATGGCGGCCGCTGGCGATGGCCTTCAGTGCCCATTCCGCATGCTCATGGTTGGATAATGGGATGTAAACCGCTTGCACGTTTTCATCGGCCAGCAATTCTTCCATCGTGTCGTAGGTCTTCACGCCAGTCGCATTTGGCGCATATTTTTTCAGCACTCCTGCGGCGGCTCCGGGGCGACGGCTACCGATCGCCACCAGTTCCGAATTGCCCGCCTCGATAATGGCCGGCAACAGGCGTTCGTTGACGCGGGCGGCACCGAGAATGCCCCACCTTAATTTCTGAGTAGACGCCATTGCCTAGCTCCTTTTTAGCATTGGTAATGAGATACCGGATATTGAAAAAATGTATTAAAGCAGTTCATACGGACGTGTATTGACCGTCAGGCCATCGCCCATAAGCAGGCATTTGAAGTTCCTAATCCCTACATACACCCCTTGCTTATTTGTAGAGGTAACCTCGATAGTCACCATCTGCCGAGCCCCGACATTTTTTACCGCGACTATTTTTTTCTGGCTGGACAGCAACTTACTGCTCGATGGGTCTGGAAAGTTTTGCGTGGTATTTACCGAATCGAAACAGGCCTGCGTTGGTGCATCGGCTGCTATCGAGCGTAGGTCTTTGGTATAGGATTCATTGGCCTCTGACCGAATGGCCGGTTCTGCGCCTGCCTTGTAGGGGCTTGTTCCCCCATTGCCGGCAGCATTGCCTGTAGCACAAGGGATATCGCTAAAACTGGTCCTGCCGCTTGCATCCGTGCATTTATAAACGGCGGCACAGGCCATTCCCGGCCATATGAAAAGTATAAACACGACGGTTAGTACGATGCGCATGGAGTTACCAGGAGGATTGAATGAAGTCCCCAAGCTTATTGGATATTGCACTAGCTGGCAATTTAGTCTGCGTGATGCAGGGCTCAATTCCATCCGCCTCCCAATGCTTTATACAGCGTGACCAGCGATGATAGACGCGACTGGCGTAGCTCGACCAGCGCTTGCTGTGCTGTGTAAAGGCTGCGCTGGGCATCCAGCAGGCTGAGGTTACTGTCCGCGCCGTTGCGGTAGCGCAATTCCGCCAGGGTGAAGCGTGCCTGTTCCGCATCAACCAGCCGCTGCTGGGCTGCGATCTGTTCGTTAATGATGGTGCTGGCGGCGAGCGCATCGGCCACTTCGCGGAATGCGGTCTGTATCGCCTTTTCATAACGCGCAACGTTGATGTCTTTCTGTACTTGCGCCAGGGTGAGGTTGGCCTTGTTGCGGCCTGCATCGAATATTGGCAGGACGAGTTGCGGTGAAAAATTCCAGATGGTGCTGCCGGACTTGAACAGGCCATCCAGTTCCGAACTGGCGCTGCCGACGGAGGTGGTCAGCTTGATAGCGGGGAAGAAGGCAGCGCGTGCCGCACCGATATTTGCATTGGCGGCCTTGAGCTGGTTTTCGGCCTGGCGGATGTCGGGGCGGCG
>JAZKEL010000074.1:0-13610 GCA_040387075.1 Pseudomonadota bacterium | reverse complement strand
TAAACCAATTTAGTTATTGGCAGCAAATGGGTGAGCAGTTTCTTTATACAGACGTACAACGTCAGCAACCTTAGGCTCACGAGCAACGGCGCTCTTGATAGCTTGCTTGGTTGCACGATAGTTCCACTCTTGGATACGCTCGTCGATGTCAGCACGGCTGTCGATGAATACGCCAACGCAGATGAACACATTGTCAGCTTCGTCTTGTGGGATAGTACCGTCGGATACGCAATCCATAACCGCCATTGCAACGCCACGTTGGGCCGGGCCAAACATTTGCACAGCTTGACGACCGTTCTTGATGGTTACTTTATTGAACATAACAGTAGCTGGCTTAACCATCATGTTAGGCGCAACAATAGCCAACAGGCCATTCACACCGTACTTTTGGTCAGTCAATGTACGACAGAAAGCATCTTCTGCAGCGCTGCCACGTGGTCCCATGATCAAATCGATGTGGGCTACATTCAGTAAATCCAGTCCACTATGATCAGGACGCTCTTCAATTACGAGCGCTTCACCCACTAAAACGCGATCAATTACAGCCATTTTTAATTCTCCATTATTGAAGTTTCCGTAGAAACAAAATTAGCATTGCTTGGTTAGCGATGCTGAAACACGACACACGCCTGTTTAGCGATATACCCAAAAAATTTTGCAATTATTATTACATAAAACCTGGAATCTGACTAAGGTATATCGCTAGCCATACCTCGTTACCTGCTCACGAGCCCAGCAATAATACCCAATGAAAACAAGCACTCATCCATGGATAAGCGGGTTGAAAACAGGCTATATTACAAATTGTAAATCCAGTAAAACCGATACTGCATGCCAGCTAACCCCATCGGGGCAGGCGAACATTCATGCCTGCCTGCTTAAGGCTTACTCAAGATTGGCGTGGATTGCGCGCATGCCTTCTTCGGTCAGGCCCTTGGCATGGATCAATTCTGAGATTGCACCTTCCAGGAAAATCAGGGTAGAAAGCTCGAACTGTGATCCCATCGGCATCTCTTTGGTGAGGGGGAAACTGTCATCCTGACCGATCTGGATGACCAGGTCAGCAACATCCGCCATCGCGGACGATTTCTTCATCGAGATTACGGCCAGTTTAGCACCTACAGATTTCACCTTTTTAACGAAAGGCAGCAGTGTTTCCGTACCGCCGGAACCTGATACCAGGATCAGCAGGTCGCCTGCTTTGATTGCAGGCGTCACGACTTCACCGACCATGCTCACATTGTAGCCGGCGTGCACCAAACGCATCGCGAAAAAACGGGAAACCAGCAATGAACGACCCGCACCACCAATAAACGTACGACCAGAACTTTCTACAAGCTTAAGCAATTCACCGGCTTTGCTCTTGTCTGTTACGTTGAGGATGCCTTCTAGCCTATCCAGAATAAATTGTTGATGATCCATCATTAAACCCTTTTTAATATCTTGTTGTATGCCTGCCAACGCATGCACCGCATGGTCGGACGTACAAGTTGAATGCACAAAAACAAAATCCACCATGCCGGATCATGACTGAACCGGGATGGTGGATTTTTTTAGTACTTTACTTGCCTGATAATTTAATTTTTACGTTAAATTTAGTGAGCCAGGCCAGTGATTTCAGCAGCAGATGCAGCAGGATCAGCAGCACCGTAGATAGCAGCGCCAGCTACAATGATAGAAGCGCCAGCATCTTTAACTTGCTTAACAGTTGCAGCCTTAACACCGCCAGCAACAGAGATCTTAACGCCCAGGTTCAGACCGGCAACCAGTGCCAGGTCGGTGAATGGTGTTTGGCCAGCAGCTTGTTGGTCCAGACCAGTGTGCACGCCAATGATGTGCGCGCCCAGCTTGGCAGCTTCTTTAGTACGAGTAGCTTTGTCAGTAACGTTGATCAGGTCAACTTGCGCTTCTTTACCGTACTTGTTAGCAACGTCGATTACGCCTTTGATAGTACCCAGATCAGCAGTACCCAGAACTGTACAGATGTCAGCACCGGCTTTGTAGAATGGCTCAGCTTCGTAGAAGCCAGCATCCATAGTCTTCAGGTCAACCAGGATCTTGTTGTTTGGGAACTTGGCACGCAGAGTTTCCAGCAGCTTGATGCCGTTGTGCTTGATGCAAGGTGTGCCGATTTCCAGGATGTCCACGTGTGGAGCAACTGCTGTAGCCAATGCTACGGTTGCGTCGAAATCTAATGAATCTAGTGCCATTTGAGTTAATGCCATGATATTTTTCTCCAAAGGTTTACAGGTTACAACTACTTCAAAAAGGACTGCTTATAAAAAATTGAGGGGCCATCTTATAGTGTTACTACAACAGATGTCAACGCTAGAAATGCCGATGCCCGAGATGCTGATGCTACAAGGCGAAACCTGGGTTTCGCCCGACTACATACTTAAAGCTTTTCAGCCAATGCCTTTTCCAGCTTGATCTGGTCAGCCACGAAACCGCGGATGCCTTCAGACAGCTTTTCAGTCGCCATTGCATCTTCGTTCAATGCAAAACGGAACTCTTCTTCTGTCAAACGTGCTGGAGGTGTTGCCTTCGCACCGCCATCGCTCAGAACGCGAGCCAGTGTGCCTTCAGTTGCTGCCAAATCCTGCAGCAGGTTAGGCGATACAGTCAGGCGGTCACAACCTGCCAGGGCGATCAATTCGCCGGTGTTACGGAAAGAGGCGCCCATAACGACTGTCTTGTAGCCATGGTCTTTATAGAACTCGTAGATCTTGCGTACTGAAACTACGCCAGGATCTGTTTCCTGTGTGTATTCTGTGCCTGGGTTCTTGGCTTTGTACCAATCCAGGATACGGCCAACGAATGGGGAAATCAGGAATACGCCAGCTTCAGCGCATGCACGTGCCTGGCCGAAACCGAATAGCAATGTCAGGTTACACTGGATGCCTTCTTTTTCCAGGATTTCGCCGGCCTTGATGCCTTCCCAGGTGGATGCCAGCTTGATCAGCACGCGGTCTTTACCAACGCCCGCTTCTTGATACAGCTTGATCAGCTTACGACCCTTGGCGACCATCTTATCGATATTAAATGACAAGCGTGCGTCAACTTCTGTCGAGATACGGCCCGGCACAACCTTGGAAATTTCAATACCGATTAACACAGCCAGTTTGTCGGCTGCATTTTCAATCTGTTGTTCTTTGTCGCCGCCTTGCGCTTTTGCATACGCAATGGATTCGTCGATCAGCGGTGCGTATTGCGGCAGTGTACTTGCCTTCAGCAGCAGTGACGGGTTGGTTGTCGCATCTACAGGCTTAACGCTCTTGATTGCCTCAACATCGCCGGTGTCGGCAACGATTGTAGTAATAGCTTTTAATTGATCTAACAGATTAGCCATATTTTTCCCTCGAGTATTTACTAAATGATGATGTGGGTCACAACCCTAAAACCGACTTGGTAATCGCTGCATGTTTGGATAGCAGGCCGATTACAAAACTAAGCTTTAACTGAGCCCAACAGTATAACGGAAAATATCGTTTAGTTGAATTGATGTATTTATTCGCGCCAGTTCGGCAGATTGAATACGATGTTGCTAAATGACTTAATTGAAATACAGGATGACTTGATTGGAATCAGCTCAACGAATGGGTTAGAAGCGTGGCAACCGTCAGGTCTGCCGATGTCCCAGGGTTCAATCCCCTCGTTTTAAGCGCAGCATCCCAATCCATTAATTGACGCTGATACAACTTGGGGTTATCCAACTCCATCAGGGCATGCTCATGCAGCCTGGCTTCATCGCGCAATGCTGCAGATGTGCCGGCGCCGAATTTGCGTAGCACATGGCTATCTTCATAGTTCGCCAGAAATCCGAGGTATAAAGCAGTCACCGCCCATCCCGGCTTGTCCCATTTAATCAACGCTTGACGGTAACGGTCCAGACCAAACCCCAAAATATCCGCGTAGCCATTATCGTATTGCCGCGCAATCGTGTCGCGATTTGCCGCTGCCTGCATGGCAGCGAGTAGCGTGACTTCAGGGACGGCATGGACGTCATGCTTATCGCTTGCACCCAGGCCTGCCGGGGAGGCACGCTGTATGGCCTGGAAGCTGAGTATGGCATCTTCCACCGTCAAGCTGTTTAACACAGAGTGGAGCTTCGTTAGAAACGCGGCATTATCGTGTTGCAGGGCCGCCTGAATTATAGGTGCTGACAGCAATACGATGCCGAGATTGGTATTGCATCCAACTGCGTCCCAGGTTGCATTGACGGCGTTTAGAATACGTTGGCCGACGTTAAGCCCGGGTTGCGCAATCACGGCGGCAGTGACTTCGGCGCTTTTGATGAAATCCTGCACTACCATGCCATGACCGTCGGCAAAAATGTGGACATTACCGGGTTTCAATGCGGTGAGTTCCGCCATGCAGGCATCTTTGAACAAAGACGCTAATTGCTCTGCTTTAGCTTGGCTCAAGCGAGTTCAAGCAGCTTTGCTGGCAAGCTGTTTTTCCAGGAAATCGTCGACCAGCGCCTGGGCAATGTCCAGCTCGACCACGGTCTGCAATCCTTTCCAGGCCGGGATGCTATTCACCTCCAGCACATACAGCTTGCCGTTCTGGCCGCGGATAATATCCACGCCGCAATAATCGATATCGACAGCGCGTGAAGCGGCTTCAGCAAGCTCTGCTATTTCGCCGGTATGGGGCAGGCTTTCGCACTTGCCGCCCAGGGCGACGTTATTCACCCAGCTGCTGCCGTGACGCACCATGGCGCCGATGGCTTTACCGTTCACGACAAACACACGGTGGTCGTGCCAGGAGCCTTCGCCACTATCTATGTATTGCTGCAGGTAATACAAGCCATCCACATGCTCCTGCATAGGTACCGGGAAAGGGTCGCCGTGCCTGAGCATCCGCACGCCCTGCCCTTGCGAGCCGAACAGCGGCTTTATGACGATGGCATTGCCTGCCGAAGTTTCCTTCGTGATGATGTCATGTGCGTGGTTGCGCGATTCGCATACCCAGGTATTGGGGGTGGAAACACCATGGTGGTGCAGCAGGAAACTGGTCATGGCTTTGTCGACGGTACGTTCAATCGCCCTGCCGTCGTTATAGACATTGACGCCCAGCAGTTCCAGGGCGTGCAGGATATCCAGCCTGGCGATCACTTGCTGCAGGGTGCCGCCGGGAACGCCGCGCACAAAGGCGGAACTGGGCAATGCCCCTTCAAAACCGGGAATGACCACGCCCGGCTGGCCGTGCGTCAGGTCGAGCAGGCAATCCTTGAGCGATATGAAAACCGCCTCCAGACCCCTGGCTGCAAAGGCTTGTGACAAGCGCTTGCCATGCCAGCCTGGGTCGTCGGTGAAGACAGGAATGCGCGAACTTTGCAGCATACCGACAGTGCTATACGCCGTAGCCGAAGGACAGATCGATCAGGTCCGCATTCAATTTACCGCCGGTAAAGCTTTTTCCCGATTCAAGCGCAGTCACGGTCACGGCAGCAGGGCTGAATAGCATCGGATCTATCTTGTAGAAATCCATATTGACACTCTTGAACACTTCCGCGAACGGACGGCCGTAATCGCGCGAGGAACTACTGGGCAATTCCTGCGCCAATTTGGCGGCAGCCTCGTCTGTGCCTTTGACGAACAGGTGCGCATGACCGCCGTACAAAATAGCGTCATTGGTCCGGCCCATTCCGATCAGGAAATCCGGTGCTGGTGGCGGCACTGGTGCACTGGCCATGCCATCGACAATATGGTCCAGCGGAAAATGCAGCGTATGCACTTTATGCATGGCCACTTCCAGCACACGTGCGACGATCTGCACTGCCCCCGCCAGGCTGCGTGTCGGCGTCAGGATGAAGGTCAACTTTTCAGGCGCAATGCCGGTATCGCGCGACACTTTGTCGATGACTTCCACTGGCGGCACTTTGTCGCTTTCCAGCACCAGGCAGGCCTCGTCTGCCTGGTCTTTGTATCCAAGCTCTTTATAGAGTTCCTCACGCGCAGCGATGGCGCGACCCGGGCCCGAACCCAGCGAGAAAAACTTTTCGTGGGCGAGACTCCAGCCTGCATACTGGCTTCCCAGGCAGGACAATACGGGGTTATTGGCATGCACCGACAGCAGCCACGGCCAGTGCGGGAAGGTATTCGAGCTCTGCAGGCTGACATGCCCAAGGCCGCCCATGCATATCTCAGCGATCAGGCGCCCGGCTTCCAGGCCACCGGCATGCTGGATACCGGCATCCACTATCGTCGCGCCATTCGCCGACTTGCTGACCCCCAGGCGGAGGTTGCTGGCATTGTCGACCAGGGATTTCACCAGGGGATTGGTCAGCCGGTTGACGCTGGGCCAATTGCTGGTATCCAGCGCGTGGCCAGCCTGGTTGGTTGTTTCACTCATTTACAGCTCCTCGGTATCGGATTTTTAATTGCTTATGGAAATCAATATTACTTATAACTTGCTTGCCCGTTAGACAGCCTTCAGGGTCTTGATCAAATCGTCTATCTCCGCCTTCCTGCCCAGCACCATTGCCCTGGCAAGGCTAGCATCCGTCGCTTCCGCCAGGACGGTGCACACGGGATTATCTTTTGCAATCAAGCTGTGTGCTACCGGGATATCGGCCATCCATTCCGGCCATGCCACGTTATCCCCCATCGCCAAGTCGTGCGGTGCGTACACCACATGCCTGGCCTTGGAAACAGCCGGTATCGCCGAGCAATCCAGCAGTTTGCCGCCGCATGCCTGCACATGCAGGTCGAACAGGTTGCACAAGCCGGATTGGTACAAGTCAAAGGTAGAGCTCAAGCGAGGGTTGATTTCCAGCACCCAAATCTTGCCATCTGCAATGATCGCATCCAGGCTATTAAGGCCGCGCAAGCCGACCGCGCTCGTCAGTTTCTGCGCCGCCTGCATGAACTGCTGCTTGATATCGTCACTAAATTCGGCATGCCCGACGATGCCGCCATAGCGGTAGGGCATGCTGGTGCTTACAGCCACCCATTGCTGGTTAAAACCGATTCGCTTGATTCCATGACCATCGGCAAGAAACAGCATGGAAGCAGGTGTCCCTGGAATTTCACGCTGGAAATAATAACCTGTGGATAGCGACGTTTGCTTCTGCGCCTGCATGACATGGGTGCCACCTGAGCCACCAGCATGTTTTTGCAGCCAGCCTTCCGCGTTGTCAAGCGCATCGAACCTCACTTCCGGATGCGCAATATGCAGGGCATCCAGCAAGGTGAAAAACTGCAGCGCCCGTTTCAGGTTGCGCACTACGATCGGCCTGTTACCCAACAATGGCAGGCGTTTTTCTATATGCTCCAGCAACTCCGGCTGCGCTTCAAAGCCGCTGCCGTAGACGAAACCTGCGACGTCATGCAGGTCAAGGCTGTCCAGCGCAGCTACTAACTCTTCCGGTACAAACCCGCCATCCGCATACCCCAGTTTGAACACCTGGCTGGCATGACGCCTGGTATCTGCATCCGCAAATACATCCATGGCGATTACCTCGTAGCCAGCCTGCGCCGCCGCCTTTACAAAAGGCCGCGCAGAGACAGCAGCGACGAGGATTTTTTTAATGATTAACTCTCGCTGGCTATACTGGTTCGAACGTCACTGTCGAATATATCCAGGCTAGCAGTCATAGTGGTTAGAGGCTGTTCCTGGCCATTTCAAAAGCGGATAAGAAATCCAGGTAGACGCGTTTTTCGCTGTCCAGCATCTGTTTCAGGAGGTTATGCTGCGCCTTGTATTTCACGTTGCCGATCGCCAATGCGCCGATACCGAATGCGCCTGTCCCGGCAATCGCCACGCCGTCTGCGTGCACATCCACGCCCTCCGCCCCTGTCGGCGGCACTGCATTCACGTCTGCCACTACCTTCAATGTGGATGAAGCAGCCATCTGCTCCAGGGTAATGACGCGGATGCCTGCTGCAGCGGCACACAGCGCAATATCCGTGGTTTTGAGGATGGCAGTCTTCAATGCCTCGCTGCTGCCGTCTGCATAGTCGATATTCACGTTGTATTTTTTGTTGTAGGCCTCGGCTTTTTCCTGCACATCGGCAATGGCACGGTGGCCGACCATGCGCACCTTGGCGCCGTATTTGGCTGCGATAACGGCCGTGCAGCCGCCTACCGGGCCGGTTGCGCCGAAGATACTCACTTCACGCCCGCTCAGGTCGCCGCCGAAATTCTTGGTCAGGTGCTGCTCCACTTTCGCCATCATGCCGGCCGCCGTCGTGAAAGCTCCGGAAGGATCGGCAAATACGGACACTTCAAAAGGCGGCACCATGGACTGCCTTGCCCGCTCCAGCATGTCCATCGCGACATCGATATCGCGTCCGCCTATGAAGATATGCTCACGCTTGACGCCGCTGGAGCTGCGGGAAAATATGGCGTCCTGGACCAGGCCCATCACTTCGTCCAGCTGGACATTGGTATACGGCATGATTTTATCGAAGCCTGCGTCGTACGCCATATTGACGTCGAACGGGCTGGCATTCTTAGCCGCAGTTAGAAGATGCAGGATGGATACTTTTTGCATGAGGTGCCTTTGCTTGATCTTTCTTGAGTTTCTTAAAATTTAGAAGTGCTTAATTAACGTACAAATACAAATATACCGTGCATGAAGGAAATATGCCTGTCATTACAATCCTATTCTTAACTTCATGCATAAAATTCCTGTAGTTCCGCGCCCTGGTTATGCCCCTTGCAGACCACGAACTCCAGTGCCGCCTCGTCCCTGAATCGCGCATTTAAACGCTGCTGCACAGCTTCTGTTTCACCGACGCTTGCAAATATGGCAAAGCCTGTCGGCCCCCACGAGCTCTGGCCCAGGCAAATAACACCTTGATCACCAAGCCATGCAAGCACGGCAGCAACGCGTTTACTTGCGTAACGCCCGCCTTGTACAGGAGCAAAATAATCGCCGGTTTGCGCCTGCAACTCGCGGATCGCAGCACCGAATACCGGTAAATCCTGTTCAGCCAGCGCAGGTAATGCCTGCATCAGCACATGCCGGCAGACATCTGCGGCAACGGCTTGCGGAAGCTTCTCCAGCGTACGGAACGCGTCGGACTCCTGCTGGCCATGCACACCTGTGTCGGCATGGTCGAAAATGAGCAGGATGCGCCATGCCTCCGGAAATTCTACACCTGCAATCAGCGGCGGTATTACGGTCATTGCACCGCGTCCGCCATCGACAATCACGCCGCCCCTGGCAAACGTTCCCAGGCCTATGCCGGAACGCGCACCGCGCTGCGTGATGACCGCCAATTGCTCAAGGCTGGACTCAAGCCCGTACAACCTGCTTATAGCCGACCCTACTGCCAGAGACAGTTGCGTGCCAGAGCCCAGGCCGGCATGCTCCGGTATTACCTGGTCCAGGCGGATATGCACGCCTTTATCGAGCTTTAGCGCATTAGCAATCCTGGTCGCGACGGATACGGCACGCTTAATGGCGGAGTCTGCAGTTTGCTTATCGATAGTATCGGCAGCTTCAGCCGTAAATTCACTGGAAGGATACACTTGCATGACAAACGCAGGATTATCGAGCGATACGCCGATACTGCCGAATTTGCGTCCGAGATTACCGTTTAAATCGAAGAATCCCATATGCAGGCGTGACATTGCCTTCACTTCAACACGCCTCGGCCCATTTTCGGCACTGGCTTGCTTCACGGCGCCAGGTGTTGTAGACCCGGAACCCTGCTCTATGTCGTATTGATTATTGGCAAAACTTTCCGACATCGAATGGCGCCTGCAACTTGCTTTAAAGAGCATTATTGTAGCCCAGCCACTGCGTTTTTCCTATGTTGTGCCCACCCAAACTTTAGCCGTGTGCCATTTTGGATAGCTTGGGATTAAGACGGATATACTGCCTCTTATTAAAAGTTCTTACGCAAACTGTTAAATTAAACTTTAAAATAGCGGTCTCTTAAGCAATCTCTGAAAATTGCATAAATTTGCATAAATTTAAGAGTTGCAGCAGATAATTCTGGGATACGTGAATAATAAAAAGTGCTTTGGTGGACAATCCGCCTGCAAGCCTAACACTCGATACAGCACATGGTGTGTTTGTCATTATTTAAAAGGTGAGGAATGGAGAATTCTATTCAGTCAGCAAGCCTCGCAGGCCAGTCCGGCAACATAGAGGGCGTCGCCTGCCCAGGCTGCGGCCTGTTGTGCGACGACCTGGTGATCAACCGCGACAGCAATGGCACATTGAAAGTAGTTGAAAACGGCTGCGGCAGGAGCATCGGCTTTTTCGAACGGGTTTTCAAGCCCAGCAGTCCGCGCGTCAATGGCCAGGAGGTCACGCTGGACGCAGCGATTGCGAAAGCTGCCGGCATCCTGCGCGATGCAAGGCATCCGCTGATCAGCGGCCTGAGCACTGACACCCAGGGCATGCGGGCGGTAATGAACCTGGCCGGGACGTCCGGCGCCACCATCGACCACATGAACTCCAAAAGCTCCATGCGCAACCTGCTGGTTCTGCAGAACTCCGGCTGGCACATCACCACCCTTACTGAAGTCCGCAACCGCGTCGACCTGCTGCTGGTCGTCGGCACCAATATCGTCAGCTACTTCCCGCGCTTCTTCGAGCGCATGATCTGGGGCCACGACTCCATGTTCGACCAGGATACCAATTCTCGCGAGATCGTTTACCTGGGCGCCCGCGACTCGCATGGTAATAATTTAGACACCAGTGCCGGCGTATCGCCTGATGGCCGCCTGCCGACCGTACTGCCCTGCGATGCAGAACAATTGCCCGAAGTGCTTGCCGTATTGCGCTCATTAGTCTCCGGCAAAAAGCTTGTCGCGGAATCCGTTGCCGGTATCGCCGTCAGCGACCTCGCCAACCTGGCACAACGCCTGAAAGACGCGAAATACAGCGTCGTCGCCTGGACTGGCAGCGCGCTGGACTTTCCGCATTCGGAACTGACCATCCATAACATCACGGGCATCGTGGAAAACCTGAATCTGACCACACGTTCGTCAGGGCTGCCATTGGGCGGGAATGAGGGCGATGTGGGCGCGTATAACGCCAGCAGCTGGATCAGCGGCTATCCTTTCCGGACCTCATATAGAAAGGGCTTTCCTGATTACGAGCCCTACCACTACAGCACGGACCGCATGCTGGAAGAACAGGAAGCCGACGCGCTGTTCTGGATCAGCAGCTTCAGCGTCGACCGCCTGCCGCCGCCCAACCAGGCCGCCACGGTCGTCATCGGCCATCCCAACATGAAGCTGGACGTCGAGCCGGATGTCTTTATCCCCATCGCCATTCCCGGCCTGGACAGCAGGGGCATCCAGTTTCGCAGCGACAGTTCGGTGGCCTTGCCGCTGAAGAAACTGCGCGAAAGCGATTTCCCCACATTGACCACGGTGCTGTCATCCATAGAAGCGGCTTTATAACGCCATGGATACCTCAAGATACGCAGTAAAAAACACAGGACAGGCAACATGCTAACCAAGTTAACCGGCGGCAAAGTCTACGATCCCGCCCACCAGATCGACGGCAAGGTGATGGACATCTATATACGCGACGGCCGTATCGTGGATAAGCCCTATGCCAACGAGACCATCGGCAATGAATACGACCTGCGCGGCAAGGTCGTGATGGCAGGCGCCATCGACATGCACACCCACATCGGCGGCGGCAAGGTCAACATCGCCCGTATGATGCTGCCGGAAGACCATCGTGGCGACCCGGAAGCGCATAGCGAATTCTGCCGTGCCGGTTGCGGCCATGCCGTGCCGTCCACATTGACCACCGGCTATCGCTATGCGGAAATGGGCTATACCGCCGGCTTTGAACCGGCCATGATGCCGGTCAACGCGCGCCAGACCCACCTTGAAATGGGCGATACCCCCATCATCGACAAGGGCGGCTACGCCATGATAGGCAGCGACGATTTCTTCCTGCGCATGCTGACCGCCAGGCAGGACCAGAATGCCATCAACGATTACGTCGCGTGGATCATGCACGCCAGCCAGGCCATCGGCATCAAGGTAGTCAACCCGGGCGGCATCAGCGCCTTCAAGTTCAACCAGCGCAAACTGGATCTGGACGAAGAGAATGTGTTTTACAAGATAACGCCGCGTGAAGTGCTAAAGACGTTGTCACGCGCCGTGCACGAACTTGGCGTGCCGCATCCGCTGCACGTGCATGGCAACAACCTGGGCGTACCGGGCAATGTACAGACCACGCTGGATACCATGGGCGCGTCCGAAGGCTATCCGCTGCACCTGACGCACATCCAGTTCCACTCCTACGGTACAGAAGGCGATCGCAAATTCTCCTCCGGCGCCGCTGCAATCGCCGAAGCGCTGAACAAGAACAAGAACATCTCAGCCGACGTCGGCCAGATCCTGTTCGGCCAGACCGTTACGTGCTCGGGCGACAACATGCGCCAGCATGCCAATGTCGGCTTCGGCAGCCCGCACAAATCAGTCATCATGGACATCGAATGCGACGGCGGTTGCGGCGTGGTACCGTTCAAGTACAAAGACCAGAACTTCGTCAACGCCCTGCAGTGGGCCATCGGCCTGGAGATATTCCTGCTGGCGGACGATCCGTGGCGCATCTTCCTGACCACCGATCACCCGAATGGCGCCCCCTTCACCAGCTACCCGCACCTGATCCGCCTGCTGATGGACAAGACCTTCCGCAACGAGACGTTTGCCAAGCTCAACCTGGATGCCCAGGCCATGAGCACGCTCACTTCCATCGAGCGCGAATACAGCCTGTACGAGATCGCCATCATGACGCGAGCCGGTGCCGCCCGACTGGTCGGCCTGCATGACCGCGGACACCTGGGCGCGGGCGCAGGTGCAGACATCACGGTGTACACCGAGGATGCCGACCGTGAAAAGATGTTCACCACCCCGAATTACGTATTCAAGGACGGCGAACTGGTAGTCAAGAACGGCCAGGTGGTTAAAGTCACCTGGGGCAGCACCATGACAGTCAAGCCCGAATTCGACCGTGCCATCGAAAAAGACATCAAACAATATTTCGACAAGTACCACACTATGAACATGGAAAACTTTAAGATCGCCGACGACGAGATCGCGGAAGGCGGTCGCGGCAGGGTCATCGTGCAGGAATGCAAGGGCCGCAGGGAGAAGACGGCATGATCATCAACGGCGTCACTATCCACGATACCTTCGCCGAGGCATTCAATATGCGCGGCACCCGCGTCATCATTACCGCACAGAACCACAAGTGGGCCTACAACGCCGCCAATGCCATGACCGGCTTCGCTACCTCCGTGATCGGTTGCGGGGTGGAAGCAGGCATAGAACGTGAACTCACACCGGACGAAACACCGGACGGTCGCCCCGGCGTCGCTATCCTCATGTTTGCCATGGGCAGTGCCGTGCTGATGAAGCAGCTGGAGACCCGCATGGGCCAGTGCATCCTGACCTGTCCGACCGCTGCGGCGTTTTCCGGTATCGACGGTAACGACCGGATAAATTTAGGTAAGAACCTGCGCTTCTTCGGCGACGGTTTCCAGATATCCAAGCAGTTCGGCGGTAAACGCTACTGGCGCGTGCCGGTGATGGACGGCGAATTCATCACGGAAGAATCGACCGGCATGGTACGTGCCGTCGGCGGCGGCAATTTCCTCGTGCTGGCTGAATCGCAG
>JAZKEL010000073.1:0-1730 GCA_040387075.1 Pseudomonadota bacterium | reverse complement strand
CCTTTCATGCTTTTGACGCGCTCTTTCAGTGGCAGGCTGGCTTGCGGCGGCGACAATTTAATCCTAGTGCAGCTTTTAGTGTCTAGGCGGATATCCAGTCGCCTGGCCAGGATGCGGGCAATTTCCAGGGACTGGTTGAAGCCGCGTTCCTGCAGGCGTTGCGGGTGCAATGGCATGGGAATGATGAGGTCGGGCCGGGGAGTGCCCGGCATATGCTCGAACGACTCGATCAATAGATTGGCAAACGTATCTGCCATGGCCAGGTTGTGCCCGTATTTATAACGTTGCAACATGCGGTCGAGCGGGTATTCGTACTTCAGCGGGGCATGTGTGCTGTCAAAATTCGGTGATGCAGCCAGGCAGTGGCCGCAAATCGCATTGCCGAAGCTGGGCAGGGCGCATTGCGGGCAGCGATTGGCGTGGTGCCATGGCAGGTCACTGAAGCAGTGTTGGCATATTCCCCAATGCCATCCATCAGTCGCCACACATAGCATGCAGGACTGGGGAAACAACAAATGATTAAATTTTAACCATTTGTTAATCAATTGTGGGCTTTCTGCTCGACAGGCTATAATCCATGTACATAATGTGTGTTAAAGGTTTTTGTGGCGACTAAAATCATTACGGTAAAACAGCAGATGCGCGCAGCGCAGGGATTCGCATTCTTCTCCTGCATCGCTGTCGTGCTGATGCCGCTGGTGATCCCTATGCTGTTATGGATCGCTGCTTCCATTTTCGTCTATGCCGCTGCAGCCTGCCATCCCAATCCCCGAGTGTGCGATTTTATCAAATATGCAGGCTATCGCTTTTATGGGCTGGTCGGGTTGCTCGTTATCGTATTGAATTTTAGCCCGCAAATGGCGAAAGCAGTGGGCGGGAGTTATATATTAATCGCCATTATATGGGTAACCAGTATGTTGGTCGTTGTGCCATTGGGCGTACGCGATATCCTGCGTGCCAAACATGAACCCTGGCAGGAATTTACGGTGGAGACAGAGAATGAATGAAACGGCAATGCGCGAATCAGGCGCTAACGACATGATGGACGCTATCTTGGTCGATGCAGGCAGTATCAAGCGCAACGCCTTAAGTATGGTGAAGCCGCTGGAAACCGAGCAGCGTTGGACGGTGGTCGAGATCGAGGCTTTATTCGACCTGCCGTTCAGCGACTTGATCCACCGCGCACAAACCATTCATCGCGAGAATTTCGACCCCAATAAGGTACAGGTCAGCACTTTGCTATCGATCAAAACCGGCGGCTGTTCGGAAGATTGCGGTTATTGTCCGCAGGCAGCGCGTTACCACACGGATGTCGAGGCCCAGGACCTGATGGCGCTGGAAGACGTGGTCTCTGCCGCCCAGGCTGCAAAAGACAGCGGTGCTACAAGGTTCTGTATGGGTGCCGCCTGGCGCGGCCCCAAGCAGCGTGACCTCGAGCCGGTATTGAAAATGGTGGCCGCAGTGAAAGCGCTGGGCCTTGAAAGCTGTGCAACACTGGGCATGCTGAAAGACGGCCAGGCCGAGCAATTGAAGGAAGCCGGGCTGGATTATTACAACCACAATCTGGACACGGCGCCGGAATACTATGGCGACGTCATCACCACACGTACTTACCAGGACCGCCTGGATACGCTGGATCGTGTGCGCGATGCCGATATCCATGTATGTAGCGGCGGCATCATCGGCATGGGCGAAACGCGTACCCAGCGCGCCGGCCTGCTGGCGCAACT
>JAZKEL010000072.1:0-12280 GCA_040387075.1 Pseudomonadota bacterium | reverse complement strand
ATAGCGTGTCGCCCTTGACCACGATATGGCGCTCGGGATGACCGGGTTTTAATTGAATTTCATCGGCCGACGCATGCCCTGACAGGCAACAAAGCAGCAGCAGCGTTATAATGTATCTCAACATAAACATGACCCCGGTGTTTTTAGCGCGGATACAATCCGCGAAGTTGCATTAAATTCTGCATGTAATTCATTCAACAATCAAGCTTTATGGCAATTCTTTATGGCAATACTAGACATACTTAATTATCCCGACCCGCGTTTATATACGATTGCCAAACCGGTGAAGGAAGTGGATGCAAAAATACGCCAGTTAATCGATGACATGGCGGAGACGATGTATGACGCTCCGGGTATCGGCCTGGCCGCTACCCAAGTGGATGTCCACCAGCAGATTATCGTGATGGACATCAGCGAGGATAAACGCAAGCTGCAGGTCTTCATCAATCCGGTCATCACTACCAGCCTTGGTTCGCAAGAGTACGAAGAAGGGTGTTTATCGGTGCCGGGGATATACGAGATGGTGACGCGTGCTGAAAAAGTCACTGTGCAGGCGCTAGGCCGCGATGGCAAGCCGTTTACTATGCAGGCGGAAGGCCTGCTGGCCGTGTGCATACAGCATGAGATGGATCACCTGCTGGGCAAGGTGTTCGTGCAGTATCTGTCGCCATTGAAGCAGAACCGCATCAAGAACAAGATGCAAAAAAGGCAGCGCGGTCGATAGGTAATTACAAACTCCTTCCGCAAAGTCCAGCACCAGCATTTCCAATCAATTGTTAGAGTCTCTACCAGACGTCATATATTCCAGAACCCACGCATGAATAAGCCCTTGAAGATCATATTTGCCGGTACGCCTGAATTTGCAGTGCCTGCGCTGGCCGCGCTGATTGCAGCAGGGCATTCGGTGACGCTGGTGCTGACCCAGCCGGATCGCCCATCCGGGCGCGGCATGAAGCTCAAGTCCAGCCCGGTAAAGGTGCTGGCACAACAGCATGGCATCGCCGTGTTCCAGCCTGAAACCCTGAAAGATGCTGATGTACAGGCGCGTATTGCACAAGAAGATGCGGACGTCATGATCGTGGCCGCTTACGGCCTTATCATCCCGACCGTCGTACTGAACATGCCGCGCCATGGTTGCTACAACATCCATGCCTCCCTGTTGCCGCGCTGGCGCGGGGCCGCACCTATACAGCGGTCACTGCTGGCGGGGGATACACAGACCGGTGTCACCATCATGGAGGTGGTGCCTGCGCTGGATGCCGGTGCCATGATAGGGCACGGCGTCCTGCCGATTACCGAACGGGATACGGCACAGACCCTGCATGATGGATTATCTGCATTGGGCGCTGAATTGATGGTGGCTGCCATGAACCGTCTTTCCGAAGAAGGGCGTTTGCCGGCAATACCGCAGGATGAATCCCTGGTGACCTATGCGCACAAGCTGCAAAAATCCGAAGCGGCGATCGACTGGACTAAAAGCGCCAACGAACTTTCCCTGCAAGTGCGTGCATTCAACCCGTTCCCGGTTGCGCATGCGCAACTCAAGGGCGAAGTCTGTCGAATCTGGATGGCGACTGCGCTTGCAAGCACCAAGCCGCCTGGATACCCTCCCGGCGCAGTGGTTGATATAGAGGATGGAATACTGGTGGCTTGTGGCGAGGGTTTGCTGAAAATAGAGGAGCTGCAGATGCCGGGCGGCAAGCGGCTGCAGGCCCGGGAGTTCATGCTGGGGCATGCGCTGCATCGCGGCGACTCCTTCAGTTAATTCATTGCAAAAAGTAGTTCGCTTGGATTTTCATACACTTGAATTTTCATGCAAAAGCGCCATCTAATGTGGTGACTGAAGACGTTTTCAGGATTTCTGGAAGGTGAAGCAACATGGTAGGTAACTGGTTCAAAACAACCATCTTGATGGCGGGCATCGTCGTGCTGTTCGGCACGGTAGGTGCAGCGCTGGGCGGCGCCACCGGCATGTTGGTCGCCCTGTTGCTGGGCGGGGCGATGAATGTGTATGCATACTGGTTCTCTGACAAGGCAGTTCTCAAGATGTATAACGCCAGGGAAGTGGACGAAAACACCGCGCCGCAGTTTTACCGTATGGTGCGCGAACTGGCGCAGAACGCCCAGCTGCCCATGCCCAAGGTGTACATCATCGACGAAGCGCAACCGAATGCGTTTGCCACCGGGCGTGACCCGGAGCATGCAGCGGTGGCGGCGACCACCGGCATCATGCGCATCCTGACCGAGCGAGAACTGCGCGGCGTCATGGCGCACGAGCTTGCCCACGTGAAGCATCGCGACACCCTGATCTCCACCATCTCAGCCACCATGGCCGGCGCGATTTCCTCCATTGCCCAGTTCGGCATGCTGTTCACCGGCGGCCATCGCGACCGCAACGTGCATCCACTGGTTGCTATCGCCATCATGATACTGGCGCCGATCGCGGCCATGCTGATACAGATGGCGATTTCGCGGGCCCGAGAATTCGAAGCCGACAAGGGCGGTGCCGAGATTAGCCGCGACCCGACCGCACTGGCGGCCGCACTCCGGAAAATCCACGATTATGCCCACCAGATCCCCCTGGAAACGGCAGAAGCGCATCCCGAAACTGCGCAGATGATGATCATCAATCCATTATCAGGCGGCGGTATCAGTGGGTTGTTCAGTACCCATCCGCAAACCGAAGAGCGCGTCGCCAGGCTGATGGCGATGGCGGTCTGATGAAAGCGACGATTTGATAGGCCTCATGCAGAACTGCGATGCACTAGCTTGAATGTCTCGCAGCTAGTGGCCGCGGAAGCGATCCAGCAGGTATTCGCTGGGCGCAACCTCAATATCGCGCTGGAATCCGCCCTGCATAGTCATGCCAGCGCTACTCCGCAACAGCGTGCGGTCGCCCAGGACCTGAGCTACGGCACCCTGCGTTTTTACGGGCAGATCCAGGCGTTGCTAGCGCAACTGCTGGAAAAGCCCTTGCGGGATGAGCGTCTGCGCTGCCTGCTACTGGTGGCCGTTTACCAGTTGCAGCATGATAAGGCCGCCGGCCATACCGTGGTCGACCAGGCAGTAAAAGCCGCCAGCCAGTTCAAGCATGCATGGGCAAAAGGCCTGGTGAATGGCGTGTTACGTAACTTCCTGCGCCAGCAGGATAGCCTGCTGCAAAAAATTAGCGACAACGAAGTCGCTACCTATTCCTATCCTAAATGGTGGATCAGTAAGCTCAAGCTGCAGTATCCGCAAAGCTGGCAAGCGATGCTGGTTGCCGGCAATGTCCATCCGCCGATGAGCCTGCGCGTGAACCAGCGCCGTATGCCAGTCACCGATTACCAGAAAAAACTGGATGAACAGGGCCTGGCGAATAGCCATCCCGGCGGTTACGCCCTGATATTGGATAAAGCCTTGCCAGTCGATAGAATTCCCGGTTTTTACGACGGCGATGTTTCGGTGCAGGATTATGGTGCCCAGTTGGCAGCCGAGTTGCTGGACCTGCACGATGGCATGCAGGTACTGGATGCCTGTTGCGCGCCGGGCGGCAAGACCGGGCATATCCTGGAAAAAGCGGATGTCAGCCTGACCGCCATGGATAGCGATGCAACGCGGCTGCGCCGCACCGAGGATAATCTACAACGGCTTAACCTGCAGCGGCTCAAGCTGGAAGCCAGGCTGGTGGTCGGGGATGCCGCCAGTAACGACTGGTGGGATGGCGTGCCCTTCGATCGCATACTGGCTGATGTGCCCTGCACGGCATCCGGCATCGTGCGTCGCCATGTCGATATCAAATGGTTGCGCCGCGAGGCCGATATAAGCTCTTTCACACGCCAACAGGCAGCGATTTTGCCCAGTTTGTGGCGACTCCTGGCAAAGGGTGGTAAATTGCTTTATGTCACTTGTTCGGTATTCCATGAGGAAAACCAGCGACAGGTGGATAACTTTCTCAAAACGCAGGCAGATGCAAAGCAATTGCCGCTTGCCGCTTTTGAATCAGCAACTTCTGACACAGTAGCTTGGGATACGGTAACGTGGGATACCACCACTGAAAAACATGGACAATTACTCCCCTGTGCACAGCATGACGGCTTTTTTTACGCCTTACTGCAAAAACAATAATTCCATCCTTCGGTTACCGATGCTGGGCATGGCATTTTTGCTGCTGGCATGCATCTCATTGGCTTGGGCGAATACCAGCAACCTTCTCATAAAAAGTGCAGAGCTGCAGCCAGTCGATGACGCGTATGTGCTGCATGCCAACTTCGACGTCAATTTTAGTGCAGTGGTAGAAGAGGCGCTGAATAAAGGTATTCCGCTCACGTTCCTGATCGAGTTCCAGGTAGTCTCGCCGCGCCGCTACTGGTTCGACGATGAAGTGACGACGGTGTCTACCCAGGTTGTCCTCAGTTACCATGCCCTGTCGCGGCAATATTTGGTAAACCGCGAGAATCACCAGGATATCTTTACCAGCCTGCAGGAGGCCAAGGAAGACCTGGCCCATCTGCGCGACTGGATGGTACTGGAGAAATCCCTGCTGAAAAAAGGCGAGCCTTACGCGGCCGCATTGCGCATACGCCTCGACCAATCCCAATTGCCCAAGCCTTTACAGGTCGAAGCCATGGGCTCTGAAAGCTGGAACATGGTTTCACAGCGTTACCGCTGGATACCCGTATTTTCCCTTTAGCCATGACTGCGTTCCCGGATTTCCCTCCTGTCCATCGCCATGCCGACCAGCATGCTTGCCGGTGTAAACAATACCGATGAGGTATGTCGTCTTCCTGTCGGCGGCGCTTGGCGCCGTGCTGCTGTACCTGCTGTCGCAAGCCAGCGCCAATACTGCTGCGAGCAGTAACCATTACACTATCCTGCTGGGCCTGAACATCGGGCTGGCGACGGCCCTGTTTTTCCTGGTCGGTTTCCAGCTGTGGCGACTTTACCGGCAGATGCAACGCAAGGTCATGGGCAGCAAGCTGACATTGCGCCTGCTGGGCGCATTTGCGCTGATGGCGATCATCCCAGGCCTGATCGTGTATTCGGTGTCGGTGAATTTCCTTACCCGCTCCATCGAATCCTGGTTCAACGTCAAGGTAGAAGCGGCGCTGGAAGGTGGCCTGAAGCTGGGCCAGAATGCGCTGGATATCATGCTGACGGATATCAAGCAGAAGGGCGAAAGCATGGCCTTGAGCCTGGCTTTCCAGCCCAGCATGACGCAGCTGGCGGTGCTCAACGACCTGCGCGATAAGAGCGGGGTACAGGATGCGGTGCTGCTGACCCTGCAGGGGCGCATCCTGGCATTTTCCAGCAGCGATCCTACAAGTTTTTTACCCGAGCTTCCCAGCATTCCGCAACTGCGCCAAGCGCGCCAGCATATTTACGGCACGATAGAGCCCATCCTTGGCAAAGGCCTGTACCTGCGGGTGCTGGCGCCGGTCACCATGACGGAATTCGGCGGTGAGACGCGCATTTTGCAATTGCTGCAGCCGGTGCCCAAGACGCTGTCGGACACCGCCGAATCGGTGCAGGAGGTCTACCAGGATTACCAGGAGCTTTCCCTGAGCCGAAAGTCGCTGCAGGAAGTGTTTGCCCTTACGTTGACCCTCGTGCTCATGCTGGCGATGCTCTCTGCCATCTCCATCGCCTTCGTGGTCAGCCGCCGCCTCACGGCTCCGCTCGGTGTGCTGGCGGAAGGTACGCGCGCCATCGCCCGCGGCGATTACGGCACCATGCTGCCGGTGCATGGCAGTGACGAGCTCGGTATCCTGGTGCAATCCTTCAACAGCATGACCACGCAACTGGGGGAGGCGACGGAAGCCGCTGACCGCAACCGTGCCAGCGTGGAAGGTGCACGCACTTACCTCGAGACCATCCTGGCACACTTGTCGTCCGGCGTACTTGCGCTGAATGATAAGGGCGAGTTACGCACCCATAACGTGGCGGCGTCCCATATCCTGGGGGTTAGCCTCGGCCATTTTACCGACCGGCATTTCTCCTCCCTGGGTGACGAGTTTCCCGCCCTTCGCGATTTCGCCAGCAGCATACTCACGCAGTTCGAGGGCGCGAAAGAAGGCGAATGGCAGGAACAGATGGACATCGTCACTGCGCAGGGTAACCGTGTAGTGCTGCTACGCGGTACGCGCCTACCCTATAGTGCCGATAGCGGCTTCCTGCTGGTGTTCGATGACATCACGGCCATGGTGCAGGCACAGCGCGATGCCGCCTGGGGCGAGGTTGCCCGTCGCCTGGCGCATGAGATCAAGAACCCGCTGACGCCCATCCAGCTTTCGGCGGAGCGCCTGGAACACCGCTTGGCCTCGAAGCTGACGGGTGCCGATGCCGAAATGCTCAGTCGCGCTACCGCCACCATCGTGGCGCAGGTAAGCGCCATGAAAACCATGGTCAACGAATTCAGCGAGTATGCACGCGCGCCTGCGCTGAACCTGGATGAAGTCGATTTAAGCCGCCTGATCAATGACGTCCTGGGGTTGTACGAACCCGCGGATGTGCGCCTGCATGTCGGCCTGCAGCCTGACCTGCCGCTGGTGCTGGGCGATGCCACCATGCTTCGGCAGGTGCTGCATAACCTGCTGCAGAATGCGCAGGATGCGCTGGAAGGCAAAACCGATGCCGAGATCGCCTTTGATGCCGTGGTGCAGGGCGATACGGTAAAATTAAGCGTCCAGGATAATGGTGACGGTTTCCCGCTGGAGATCATCTCGCGTGCCTTTGAGCCCTACATGACCACCAAGCGGCATGGCACTGGGCTCGGCCTGGCCATCGTCAAGAAGATCGTCGAAGAGCATAAAGGCACTATACGCATCGAAAACCGCGAACAGGGCGGGGCCAGCGTGGTGGTGACACTGCCGTATATCAAGACGCCGGTCAGGGATCAGGCCGGAAGCCCCAAAAGTCGCAGGCAGACCGATGCCGCCGCCCGGAGCTCAGTTAATAAGAAAAGCGCAGTCAATGAGTAGCACCCTCATTTCAGGGCGATGTCCAATCCATGTCGTGTCGGGGATCGGATGGGCATGCAAGCGCGAAGTAGCGAGCATGCGTACCGCAAATATGGTTACAAATAGCGCACTTAATCAGCAAAAAGGTAAAACGCAATGACAGCAAGGCAAGTGCTCGTGGTGGATGACGAAGTCGGCATCCGTGAGCTTTTACGCGATATCCTGCAGGACGAGGGTTACCATGTCCGCCTGGCGGAGAATGCGGCGGAAGCACGTGAGTTGCGCCAACAGGCGCGTCCGGATCTGGTGCTGCTGGATATCTGGATGCCGGATTGCGACGGTATCACCCTGTTGAAGGAATGGGGTACTGGCGGCATGCTGACCATGCCGGTCGTGATGATGTCCGGCCACGGCACCATCGATACTGCAGTGGAAGCCACACGCATCGGCGCTTTCGATTTCCTGGAAAAGCCCATCGCGCTCCAAAAACTATTGAAGACGGTAACGGCAGCGCTCAAGCACGGCGAGCAATTACCGAAATCCGACATGAGTCTGCTCAACCTCGGCAAAAGCGCGGTCATCGTCGAGTTGCGCAAGCGCCTGGAGCAAATCTCCACCACCATGACGCCTTTGTTGCTCATCGGCGAAAAAGGCAGCGGTAGCGAATTGTGTGCAAAATTCCTGCACCGCCAGGGCATGCCGTGGATGGAGATGACGGAGTATGAACAACTAGCGGCGGCGCCGCTGGATGTGCTGGAGCGGCTGGGGGAAGGCACGCTGTATATCCCCGAAGTGGCCGAACTGGACAAGACCCAGCAGAAGGGCCTGCTGGTGTTGCTGGCCAAAGCCGATAAGTACGGCACGCGTGTGGTATGCGGCACTGCGTCGTCGTTGCCGCAACTGGTGGCCGAGGCAAAATTCGACAATACGCTGATGCAGTCCTTATCTGCCAGTTCGCTTAGCGTACCCACCCTGGCCGACCACCGTGAAGATATCCCCGACCTGGCGCGCGCCATGGCAGTGCTGCTGGTGGAGACCAGCGAAGCGCCGTATCGTGAATTCGACATCGCCGCCTTGAATGCCCTGCGCAATGCCACCTGGCCGGGGAACCTGACGCAGCTGGATACGGTGATCCGCAACCTGATGCAGACCAGCCTGGACGAAAAAATCACGCTGGAAGACGTCAATCGCGTGCTGGAGCAATTCGATGCATTTCATTCAGGCCCGTCCGTTGCCAGGAACGGCAATAACAACCTGGAAGTGAACCTGGATCTACCGTTGCGGGAGGCGCGCGATGCGTTCGAACGTATTTACTTCAGTCACCATATCGCCAAGGCAGGCAGTAATATGACCAAAGTGGCGGAAGCGGTAGAACTGGAGCGTACCCATTTGTACCGCAAGCTGAAACAGTTGGCGATCAAGGCGAAATAAGCACGGTACCCATAGGCAAGTGATCCGCTAATCAGGCTTTTTGCTTGATCGCCAGCACCGCCTGGTTACGCAGGGTGCGCAACAGGGATAGTTCCCGCGGTGAAATGTTCAGGGCGTAGGCCTTTGGCAAGTCGGCGTAAAACAGGCCCACCGCCTTGTTGCCTATCATCACCGGAAGTAGCAGGAAACTCTCCGAATTCGCCAGCTGGCGATACCAGTCGGGTATCTTGCCCGCAGTACCCGGCGCATGTACGTCTTCAATCAGTAAGTCCAGGCCTTTGCTGACGGCTAGGTTGAACACGTCGGCTGAATCTTCCAGGCGGAACCGCATCTTCGGCAATAGCGTTTCGCTGTCGTTGCCGAATGAAAAGCGGGCAACCATTTCGTTATTCTTCATATCGCGCACTAATACCATCGTGCGCTGGAATTTCATGCCGCGGTGCATCACTTCCAGCACCATCTGCATCAGGTCGTTCAGTTTATAATCATCGATCAGCGTATGGGTGACTTCCTGTATACCTTCCGTGAGGATATGCCCGGCTTCCTGCTGCCAGCTGGCAGCTTCTTCCGCCGTTATGTGCGCCTTTGCCGGACCGTCCTGTGCAGGATGATCCTGCGCCAGCTCCGGCGGGATGATGCCGAGCTGGGTAATCCCTGCCAGTTCGTCCTGCTGGGCGTCGATGGCTTGCGCCTCTTGATTTTCCGCGTTTTCCGTACCGGCACTTATCCAGGCCCTGAGGTTTTTTACCAGCTGGTTTTTTGCGACATTCAAGCCTATCGTGCCGGCGCGCTCTATCAGTTCAAGGAGCCCCTTTTCAACTGCCTCGTTCAATTGCTCTTCGGTGACCTTGTAAGCACTTTCATAACGCTTGCACAATTGCTTGAGCGAGGGCGGTTTTTCTTCGATGATGCCTTTGCTGGCAAGCAGGCATAGCTCATTCGCCAGGTTGACGGTGATCGAGAGCTGATCCAGTTCGCCATACGCCTTGCCGATCTTCTCTCCCTTCAGCTTACGCATGCCGGCCAGCAGGCGCGGTGGGAAATTCCAGCTTTTGGCGATACCGATGGCGAGTTCGTTATACGTGGTGCCCAGCACTTTCACGGCGGCGCTGTCTTCGCTGCTGCCTTGCTCCATGAGACGTTCAACCTGCTGGCTTTCCTCGAAGAAATAGAACGTGGCGAGCATGTTCCCCAAATTGCGGAACATGGAGCAGATCATGGTTTCCTCGGGATTCCGGATGCTGCCGTCATTCGGTAATTGCGCGGCCACGATACCGGCAAAGAATGAAATCAGCACTTCATCCTTGAGCTTTTCCGCCTGGACCTTGTTCTGCAGGAACTCGAAGAGGATGAGCGTCATGGCGACGTTGCGCACCGACTCGAAGCCCAGGATGGCCACTGCCTTGGAGATGGTATTTACCTTGCCGCCGAACTGGCTGTAAGTGACCGTATTCACCAGTTTCAGCAACTTGTTGGTGAGCGAGAAATCCTGCAGGATGCACTGGGTAAGCGAATGCGCACTGGCGGAATCGTTATCGACGATGCGGTTTATTTCACTGATGGTGGAAGCGAGCGCGGGGAAATCGCTTTTTTCGCCCATGCGTCGCAACAGCACGCCCATGGTCGTATTGTCACTGCCTTCTGTAACGTGCCGGTCTTCTTCTTTCGGTAAACCTGGGTCTGAAGTCATGGGTGTAAATTCACGGAATAAAAACGCGCTAAAAGGTTGTAATCTGCAGCCATCACAAGGTCATGATATGTCACGCACATAGACAGCAGTGAATAGTAAAAAGTGCAGGCAGTGTAACAGGCAGCCGACCGTTCAATCGTTCAAACAGCGGAGGGTTTTACCCATGTTCATACAGTAGTCATCACGAGATTTTTGCTGTGGAATGCATCAGTGACTGCGGGGGCCGAACATGATGATGGCCATGCCGGCCAGACAAACCAGCACCCCAACCCAGTCGGTGACAGTCGGCTTGATGGAATCCACCGCCCACAGCCACATCACGGCAACCCCGATATACACCCCGCCATACGCGGCATACACACGACCGGCCGCACTGGGGTGCAGCGAAAGCAGCCATGCGAATAAGGCCAGGCTAAGCGCGGCCGGGATCAGCAACCAGGCGGAGCCGCCCTGTTTCAGCCATAGATAAGGCAGGTAGCAGCCGACGATTTCCGCGAGTGCGGTGATGACGAACAGGCTGAATGTCTTGAATATCTCCATTAACTTGCCGCCTTGATTTTAGTAAGTGATGGTTATCAGTGAGTAATAGGCAGGCTGCGAACCAGCATCCATGCGCTTGCCAGGGCAGTGTATCTGTCGGCAATCATATTGAATTCAATGCGCACGGCCATCGTAATGTTGTACCGGGATCACCGAGAGATCGAATTCTTCCAGGCATCGCAGGTTGATGGCGGTCATGGCGTTGCCGTCTGCATCAATCCCTTCCGCATACGGATGGATACCGCATGCGGCACAGAACTGGTGCTTCAATACATGCTTGTTGAATGTGTAGGTGCTGACATCTTCCTCAGCCGTCAGCAGGCGAAAACTGGTGCGCGGAACAAACCACAGGATGGAACCCTTGCGCTGGCACATGGAGCAATTGCATGCGATCCCCGATGTCACTTCGCCGTCCACCTCGAATGCAACCTTGCCGCAATGGCAGCTACCTTTGTATCGCATCGCATGCTCCTGGTTTGATTATTAATGCCCTATCTTATTCATAAAGGCATAGCCGGTCTACCGGTTGTGTTGCCAGTACGTTGCACGCCATGCAGTGTGCTGGGCAGCGTCCAGGAAACTCCAGGCGACGAAGCGGCTTTTCTTTTGCCCCTGTGCCATGTCGATGGTGCGCACTTGCAACGCTGAGACTTTTTTAAGCTCGCGGTAAATGCCTGGCAAGTTAGCGGCTTTCGATACCAGCGTGGTGAACCACATGCACTGCGTTGCAAACTGACGGCTTTCCATCACCATGCGCGCAATGAATGCCGCCTCACCGCCGGTACAGTAAAGCTCGGAGGATTGCCCGCCAAAATTGAGCGCAGGTGCTGCGTGCTGCACGGCGGCTTTGGCCGGCTTGATGGGTTTCTCCAGCCCATTCAATTTGCGTAGCGTGCCGGCATTGGCGTCTTCCACCGAAGCATGGAATGGAGGGTTGCACATGGTGATGTCAAAACGCTCGTCGCGTTGGATGATGCCGCGGAATATGGACGTCGGTTCTTTTTGCAGGCGCAGACTAATCGATGCGGAAAGTGCATTTTTCTCCACGATACCTTGCGCATTCGCCAACGCAAGCGGGTCTATGTCTACGCCCACAAATTGCCAGCCGTATTCGTGCTGGCCGATCAATGGGTAAATGGCGTTGGCGCCCACGCCGATATCCAGCACGCGTATATCGCTACCCTGCGGAATCCGGCCGCCATTGCCTTCCCCGAGTAAATCGGCCAGGTAGTGCAGGTAATCCGCCCGGCCGGGAATAGGCGGGCATAAGTAATGCGGAGGGATATCCCACTCTGAAATGGCGTAATGCATTTGCAGTAATGCGCGGTTGAGTGCCTTCACCGCCTGCGCATCTGCAAAATCGATGGAAGCGTTGCCATGCGCATTCACAACCACAACGTTTTTTAATGCCGGGCTTGCCTGTATGAGCCGATCGAAATCGTACAGGCCGTTATGTTTGTTGCGCGGGTGCAATGAGGGTTTTTTGGCGATGTCTTCTGTAGGCGCAGCTGTTTTTAACATGGGGTCATCAGAATAGCGTTCATAGTTTTTCCATCTGCTTTTCAATCACATCACAAGCCTGGTGCAAGCCATCTTCATTAGCCACTAAACCTGCCACTTCTTTCGCCCGATGGGCATAGCCTGGGTTGGTCAGGAGCATATTCAATTGCTTCGCGGCAAG
>JAZKEL010000071.1:2171-7263 GCA_040387075.1 Pseudomonadota bacterium | reverse complement strand
GCGTATAACAACCTGAGCCTGGTATTCAAGGAGCAAGGCCGCCTGACTGAAGCCAGGGATAGTGTGCTTTCAGCCTTGGAAATAAACCCCGGATATCTGGATGCCCTAAGCAATATGGGGACTATTTTCATGGACCAGGGCAGGGTGCAGGAGGCTGAATCCTATTTCCGCAAAGCCCTCGAGGTGAATCCCGATTACGATCGCGCCTACAGCAACCTGCTTTTTTGCATGACACATAATGAAGAGGTGGATGCGCAAGCTCTCGCGGTGCAGCATGCATCGTATGGGCAACGTTTCGAGGCACCGCTTAAACCCGATTGGGCGTTGCACACCAATAGCAAGGATCCGGAACGTGTCCTGCAAATAGGGTTCGTATCGGCCGATTTCCGCAATCATCCGGTGGCCTATTTCATCGAGCCTGTGCTGGAGCACCTGGCCAAAAATACGCGACTTGTTTTGCACGCATTCGCCAATAGCATGACGGAGGACGATGTTACACAGCGCCTGCGTCGTCATTTCCATCACTGGCACCAGATCACGCCTATGCTGGATCCAGGGGTGGACGAGTATATCCGAGCATGCGGCATCGATATCCTCATCGATTTATCCGGCCACACCTCCGGTCATCGCCTGCTGGCATTCGCACGCAAGCCTGCACCCATCCAGGCAAGCTGGCTGGGCTATCTGGGCAGCACCGGACTGACGGCGATGGATTACTACCTGACTGACCGCTGGTGGATGCCGCCGGGCCAACTGGATGACCAATTCACGGAGAAACTGTTGCGGCTTCCCGCCTATGCGCCTTTCCTGCCGGCTGAGACCTCGCCGCCAGTGCATGCATTGCCAGCGCAAAAAAACGGTTACCTCACTTTCGGCAGTTTCAACCGCATCAGCAAGCTGAGCAGGAACGTCATACAGGTATGGTCGACGTTGTTACGTGAATTGCCGGATTCGAAATTGATCATTGCGGCCATGCCTGTAAACGGCGATAGGGGGCAACTGGCGAGCTGGTTTGCTGAGGAAGGTATAGACGCAGAACGCATTATTTTTCATGCGCGCAGCACCATGGAAGATTACCTGGCGTTGCATGGCCAAGTGGATATCGCCCTGGATACCTTTCCCTACAACGGCGGTACCACCACCTGGCATGCCGTCTGGATGGGGGTGCCGACCCTGACGTTAGCGGGCGACATGCCGCAGGGACGTATTTCGACTTCTATCCTGGAGCAGGTTGGCCTGCATGGATTTGTTGCCAGTGATAAGCAGGATTTGGTGCAAAAAGCCTTGTTCTGGGCAGGACATCTGGATGAACTTGCACAAATAAGAGTATCCCTGCGCGAACGCTTTACTTGCTCCCCGGCAGGTCAGCCGCCAGTCCTAGCGGATGCTTTGAGTCGGGCGTTCCACCAAATGTGGCGACGGTGGATAAAAAATGAAGATGCTATTTCAATGGAAGTTTTTAACTGACTCTCTTTGGAGTGAAGATATCAATTGCATACTAATAGAAATACAGGCAGGTATCCCAGCGATCTTCAGTATGGTGCCGCAAGCCGATACGATAATCGCTATTGAGTGACTGAATGAATTTAACGATATCAATCAAATCCGTTGAGCGATGATATGCGGAGACTGCTAATTTCGGGTGGGCGGATTTAATCGTATTTTCTGCTCCACGCAAAGCGGACATCTCAGCACCTTCAATATCCATTTTGATGAAAGTTGGTGAATCATCAATGAGGTTGTCTATGCTATTTACATGGACTTTTCCGCTCTCACCAAGACTGGCTCCAGCCGGGGCTATCATTCCTCCATGTCCTCCCTGGTGAATAAACTCCACCTCTGCTTCTGATTCGCCTACGGCGTAAGGCAGTAATGATAGCTTTTGCTCAATCGGTGTGTTTTTGTATTTGCGCATCAATTTCTGCAAGGTTTCAATATTGAATTTATCAGGTTCGATCATCCATGAGTGTGCGAATTGTCCCTGGGTCGTTCCAATGAGTGCAGATGTTGATTCACCAATCGACGCACCACAGTCCACCAGTTTTTCTTTGTCTGAAAAAGTAAAAAGGCCTGTCCTGAAATAAAGAGTGGAATAGGGGCGGGATATATTGGCGTGCCATTCATGATTGCACGTGAGATGAAAAAGCAGAACTGAGTAAAGGGTTTGCTTGGAGTACTCATCTGACAGGAGATTACCAAGTTGCAGAAACTCATCAAATCTATTCGAGATATCCGGTCCCCAGTCTGCGACACGATGATCTGCATGCTTAGGGTTCTCAAATAAGCGCATTGCCTCTTCAAAATTAATGCATGGGATATTCGCATGCCGGGTTAAGTCTGCGAAGTAACGATTAGAGTAATCGACACGGCAGCAGTTTACTGTGATGAGTTGAGGGTGCAGTGTCTTTAGCGCGATCAACTGTTCAGAAGTAATGATATCCAAGCCATTAAACTGGTCTCCTCTACGTGCACGAAAGTCATCCACTACTGCTAAGAATTCAGCATGTGCTTCTAGCTCTGTGATCAATAGCGTTGCAAAGAAACTGGTGCCCAATAAAATCAATTTAGGTTTGCCCGTCGAAGCAGAGAAGCTTTGCAATGTATCCACTGGTATGGAGAAATTAGGTATACGACGATATTCATCCATTGTTCTTTTTAGCGTATTTAAGAGGTTCTCTGAAGAGAATGGATATGTATGAAGCTCTTGACTGAAGTGCGGTGAAAACATATTGATTCCTTAAGATTTACCTATGACTTTTCAGAGGATGAGTTTAATGTTTCGAACACAACGATGGGGCCATCGAATTCACTATGGATAAAAGTTTTGGCAGGTATTGCCTGTGAAATCCTGCCTGGCTCATCAATAATGCAAAGCTTGCCAACCTCAATATCGTTTCCAATTATCACGCCCAAGCCTATCGTGGTATTCGCGCCTATTTTTGCGTTTTGACCAATGACGACCCCAGCTTCTATCCATGCCGAGTGGGCTATCTTTGTTCCGTTTCCGATATTTGCACCTGCGCCGATGACGGTATTGAAACCTATCTTGCAGTGTTGACCAATGACGGCGGAGGTGCCGATCATCGCATTTTCAGCAACCACTGCAGTATTGGCTATGAATGCGCCTTTGCAGATAAGAGGCGGCATTTTGAACCCGCGTGATTTAAGTTCGCCCATCAATTCATACCGGCGAAAGTTCAGAAATTGCGTATCGAATATGGAGAAGGCTGTTACGTTTTCTAACGGAATATTGTCTAGTACAGAAAAATCGAATTGATATGCACTGTTTTGTTCTAATTGTAGAATGCGCATTTCAGTATCAGGCTCTACTTCGCGCCATGCCGCTGCTGCATGATCGACAAGAGCGCCTGAGCCGACGATAAACTTGACGTTAGAGGGCAACTTTCCCCTCCATGATATCCAGATACCATTTTTCTATGCTGGCATTTGTATGCTCATAGTCCCCAAGATTTGCCAACGGTGCACTGACATGTAAATTGGCCTGGATATTTTCCATGACAGCGATATCCTCGCGGAGAACTTTCTCAGAACCTGTCATGTGAGCATGTAGCACAGCTGTTGATGTAGCATAATGCCGTTTTTTCTTTGCAGTGACAAAGTAGACCATGAGGTCCGTACGGTTCGCCGCTATCGGGATATGGTGTTCGATGATAAAGGAATATCCACCTGTGCCGGAGGCGATGTGCAGGTTGGGAAACACCAGCCAATTGTAGTACCAGTCTTTGTCTCCGTACCGTTCGACATTGGCTTGCCAAGGGTATGCGGTTGCATTTTCCATCGCTTCATTCAAGCCGCCATTGCTAAAGCTTTTCATTAAGAAAATGGCTTCATTCCTATTTTGGATGCCGGTTTTACGTAAAGATTTTGCCTCATTGACCGCATTATCATCCACAAGCACCTGAAATTTGACTGCTTGATAAAGCGAGCGCGCATGCAGATAGCGCGGATGATGGCTGTCGCGCAAGTTCTCGTAAGCCAGTTTCCAGTTAAAACGGCCCTTGAATGTTGTGATCATCACTTCGCTATCAAAAGCTTCTGAAACTTCTTCTAGCGATTGGATAAGACTTTCATTGAACTGGTCACTCAGCGGTATCGGGTTTTCTGAGAGGTTTATGAAGACCAAGTTGCCTATGACCGTCAGTGCAAAACGTCTTAAATGCAGACATTCACGCTCTTCTTTAGAGAAGCGGAAAACCTCTGCTTCAAACGGAATATGTTTAGGTTTTCCATCTTCAGCATAGCCCCATCCATGATAGCTGCACACCAATGAGCGTACACCGTGAGCTTTTGTTTGTAGCGGATTTTGTCGGTGTGCACACAAATTTTCGAAGGCGCGAATTTCACCATTAAAATTCTGTACCACTATAGGAATGCCACTAATTGTTCGCGTGATAAATGCATTGTGCTGAGCGACCATCATCTTTAACCCGACGAATTGCCACAGAGGGTTGAAGAGAAGCGAGCGCTCTCGTTCAAACCATGCTTGGTCTATATATGCATTCGGGGGCATATTAGATATCACTGGTCACCAGCTCCGATGATGGAAGATGTTTTGCGAGAGGATTTGCTGGTATATATGTGAGCCGCAGATGGAAATAGCGGGTCAATGCATGTGCCTTCTGGCAACGATTCAAGGTAGGCGCCAGGGATATCAATGACACAATGATGCCCGATGGTTACGCATGGACTAATACTGATATCTGCCCCTATAGTGACATGCTGAGCGATATTGCTGGCAGTGCCTATCGAGCTGCCTGGACCTACCCAGCAATTGGCAGAAATATTCACTCCATAATCCATCCGCGCTTGCGCGCCTATGAATGTGTTATTGCCGATCTTGACGCCAGAGGACACCACTGCACCAGCACCTATCCAACAGTTTTCGCCGATTTTGCTATCTGCAGCAATGATCGCGCTTGGGTGTATCAGTGCTTTGGATTTGAAGCCGAGTATGCGTGCACGACCATATATTTCAAGCCTTGCGTAGTTCATCGCGTTTTGATCTATTGCAGCAAAAACTGCTGTTTTTAATGGGTCGAATAATGAAAGCTGCTCATTCGCAACAGTAGCC
>JAZKEL010000071.1:0-2161 GCA_040387075.1 Pseudomonadota bacterium | reverse complement strand
CTAAGCTGGATGCTGGTTGCGACCAGATGGAGGCTATCGTTTCAAACACAGTGCCGCAACCTATCACCAAGAGCGTGTGTCTTTGCGTCATGCTGGTATATCCATTAGGCGCGAATAGACTTCAGCCACACGTTGTAATTGGGTCTCGTAAGCGCCATGATAAGCGCGCTGACTACCAGAATGCAGGCTCTTTTGGAGGGCTTCCAGTAGTACGATATCTTCATCCAGTACTCGTTTTTCACCTTTCAAATGCCCCCATAAAATAGCGGGTATCGCGGGAATTCTCTGCTTTTCGCGAGCTGTCATCAGCGAAAAGATGACATTGGTCCGTGCGGGTGAAACTGGTTCGTATTGCTGTATTAGAAACACTAAACCACCAAGAGAAATAAAGTTGACGTTGGGATAAATGAAGAAGTTGTAGTAAGTATCAGAGTCATTGTAACGATCAACCTGAATATGCCAAGGCTGTGAATCTATTTTAATGGAGGATTCAGTTGCAAAGCTCAGGCTGGATAAGGTAGTGGCGTCAATTGGGGGAAGCACCTCCGCCGCAACCGGGATCACTTCCGTTGACAATAGGGGCTTGAAGCTGCGAGGGTGTACAAACGCCACGTGGTTGTAATCTAGCACGTTCTCAAAATTCAACTTCCAGTTATAAGCAGTGGGTATATCGCTATGTATCATCTGATCGGAAAAGTGGGTTGATACCTCTGCCAGTTTGTCACGGAATACATCCGTGAATTGCTGATGAATCGGCATGGGATCTTTGTCAACATTGATAAATATCAAGTTGCCGATAATCTCAAGTGCAAACTCCCGAAGGCAAAGCGTATGTTGCGCCTCTGGCGAAAATTGATAGAGTGCCTGCTGGTGCGGGATATTCCTGATATGCCCCGAATCTTCATAACTCCAGCCATGATAGCGACAGGCGAGTGGGCGTTTCCCATAGTTATCCTGCTGCAAAGGCGCCTGTCTGTGCAGGCACTGGTTTTCGAACGCTTTTATCTTTCCGGAAAAATTCTGGATGACGATCGGAATGCCGGCAATGGTCCGCGTCAGGAACGCATCGTGCTGGTTTAACAGATTGGCTAATCCGGCAAATATCCATAGCGAGGAAAAAATCTTCTTTTGTTCCTGCTCGAAAATTCCTGCATCGGTGTAATGCTGTGCGGAAAGTGCGGAGTACATTATTTGAACTCGAAGCGTTTGGCAGGGTTGCCAAACACCGTGATGCCGGCCGGTACATTGCCGATCACGACACTGCCTGCACCGATGACGGCTCCGTCACCGATTTTAACGTTGGGGAGAATGGTGGCATGCGGGTGGATAACGACATCATTACCGACGGATGCGTTGCCGCCAATGAATACGAAGTTGCCTATCTGGCAATAATCGCCGATCTTTACGTCATGTCCGATGATCGTGGTGCTGAGCACGGTAACAAATTCACCGATCTGGCTATCCACACTTATCGATACATTGTCATCGAATATGCATCCGCGGCCAAGGGTAGTGCGGTCGCCCAGCAGCAAGTTTTTACGCGCAATGAAAAAATCGGCCTCCTGCGCCAGCAAGGGTGCAGTGTACTGGCGCCTTGCTGCTGGCGATCCCAAGGCATTGATAAAAATATCGCCGGTTTGTACTTGGTAACTTAGTGGGTCGCCTAGTATAGGCACGTCAGGCAAGCCTTCTGCGCTAGTGCGGTTGTCCAGGAAGCCTTTGATGTCCCAGTCTTTGTTGTAGGCCGCATCGTTGCGCAACATCCACAAAATATTGCGTCCAAAACCGCCTGCGCCAATGATCAACACATGATTAGGAACTGCCATTACGCGTACTCCAGGCCACCATCCATGGCGAATACCGTCCCTGTTACAACACGACTGGCATCGGATAAAAAGTACAGGCAGGCTTGGGCGACATCTTCAGGTTGGCCGACACCTAACGGATAGCGTTTACTGATCTCGTCGAACCATGGCCGGTCTTCCGTCGTCAGTGTGGTTTCCACAAGAGCGGGGCATAATGCATTCACACGAATCTTGCGGCGGGCTAGTTCCAGTGCCATGGGTCGCATGACCCCTATCAAGGCCGCTTTAGAACCCGCATAAGGACCCACACCTACAGTGCCACTCAATGCTGCAACCGATGACATAAAGACAATGGA
>JAZKEL010000070.1:0-3380 GCA_040387075.1 Pseudomonadota bacterium | reverse complement strand
GATTTCACAAATAACAGCTAATTAGGAGTTTCACAATGAATAAAGTGTCAGCCGCTATTACCATCTTGCTTTCATTAAGCTCTATCACCACCGCATTCGCGGACGTAGCGACTGCTGAAAAGCTGGCCCATCGCTATGCCACTTACGCCAAGAACATTAATCCTGACTCTACTGGATTGTCAGCAGAAGATGGCAAGGAATTCTTTAACCGTGAAATCACCATCAAGGGCAAGCAAGTGGCATGTGCATCCTGCCATACTGCGAATCCCACCGATAATGGTAAGCACATTGTGACTGGGAAACCAATCCGTCCATTGTCACCGGTAGTGAATGAAAAGCGCTTTACCTCCATCGATAAAGTGGAGAAGAATTTCACCAAGCACTGCAATGACATCATCGGCCGTGATTGCACTGCCCAGGAAAAAGGCAACTTCATCGCGTACCTGTTAACCGCTAAATAACGTTTTCACATGCGTTATGTATGGGATCCATTCGTCAGGATATTCCACTGGTCACTAGTTATAGCTTTTGCAGTGGCATTCCTGACGCATGATTCAGAATGGCAACGATTAACCCATGTAAATGCCGGATATACAGCCGGAGCGCTTATCCTGGCGCGCATCGTATGGGGCTTCATGAAAACCGGCTATGCCAGTTTCCACTCCTTTCCGTTTAATCCTTTCCATGCCGCACGCTATGTGTGGCAAATCCTCACCGGCTCAGCGAAGCCGTTCATCGGCCATAACCCGGCCGGTTCCTTTATCATCTACGCACTCCTCGGCGCCGGATTGCTGACTATTTTCAGCGGCTACCTGGTTTATAACGATGGATGGCTGATCGATAACGCGGAAGTGTTACAGAACATCCATTTCTATTCTTCGTGGAGTTGGTTGGGATTGGTCGCCATTCACGTACTGGGTGTGGTAATGGAAAGCATATTGCACCACGATAACCTGGTTTCGGCCATGATCACGGGCGTCAAACACCACACTGAAAATACCCAGGCCCTCTCTGACGACAAAGATGTTTCACGTGAAACATTGCACGCATTTGCCAGGTGGACTTTAGGCATTCGTCGCTTGTACCTGACTTACATCGCAGTAAACCGTGCCAACAAAAAGCTTTACACGATTATTGAAGATAACGATGTGGACGGGAAATACGGGGTAAAAGCAGAAAGCGATTCCCAGAAAAAATCGGATTAGGCAGCTAACAAGGTTAAGCAACTAAGACCAAGCCGCATTGATTACTTTATTTGCCGATACAGAAGCGGCTGAAGATTTCTCCCAGCAAATCATCTGGAGTGTAGTCGCCCGTAATCGTACTTAACGACTCCTGCGCCATCCGCAGCTCTTCAGCAAGCAACTCGGATTGCATAAGCCTTTGTTTTGCATTAATTAAATTTGATTTAACGGACTTTAATGCTTCCAGATGGCGAGTCCTGGCCATAAATACGCCTTCACCGCCAGCATTCCATCCAGCAAGCTTCAGCAAATGTTCGCGCAATATATCCAGGCCTGCTCCCGTTTTAGCGGATAGGTAGATGTGGGTAGCACCATCGATGGTGTTTGCACCTGGCAATTGACCATTTTCATCCAGGTCGATTTTATTGTGCACCCATAATTTCGGTAAAACTGCTGGCAATCGCTCTAGAATCGCGTTTTCCGTTTTAGTAATACCATGAGCTGCATCCACCAATAATAATGCGATACCGGCGTTTTCTAGCGCTCGCCATGTTCGCGCGATTCCATGCTGTTCTACTTCATCTGCAGTGTCACGCAAACCCGCCGTATCGATGATATGTAAAGGTATGCCATTGATTTGTATATGACTTTTTATAATGTCGCGAGTAGTGCCGGCTATCGCTGTCACAATCGCTGCTTCCTCACCCGCCAGCTGGTTAAGCAAGCTGGATTTACCTACATTCGGCTGGCCGACCAGAACTACCTGGATGCCCTCTCGCAATAAGTTGCCCTGTCGGGTCTGCTCGAACACATTATTCAATTCGGTAGCGATGCCTTCGAGTTTCTCAGCAACACGCCCCTGCGTAATAAAATCGATTTCTTCTTCAGGAAAATCCAGGCAGGCTTCGACGAACATGCGTAAATCGATCAGGCGTTGCAGCAGCAGCTGGATACGTTGTGAAAATTCGCCGGAAAGCGATCGCATGGCACTGCGCGCCGCTTCGGCAGTGGAGGCATTGATGACATCGGCGACCGCTTCCGCCTGTGCGAGATCCAGCTTGTCGTTCAGGTAGGCCCGGCGCGTGAATTCACCGGGCATCGCTTGCCTGGCACCTAGCGCCAGGCAACGGGCGAGCAATAGTTGCATGACCGCAGAACCGCCGTGCGCCTGTAACTCAAGCACGTCTTCACCAGTATAGGAGTGGGGATTCGGATAGTAGATGGCAATGCCCTGGTCAATCAGGCTGCCATCGGATTCTTTAAAACGCAGGTAAGCAGCGTGGCGGGGGGCAGGGCATGCACCCAGTATGCCCTGGGCGATTCGTTCACAGCCCGGTCCGGATACCCGCACTACGCCGATACCACCGGCGCCCGATGCCGTGGCAATGGCGGCGATGGTATCGCCGGTGCCACTGCCAGGGGGATTGCTGATGCCGGCGGGCCGGCTGGAGCTATCGGTTTGCATTTCCTTTTTTAGTCAGGGCAGCCGCGTGGATGGTGCGGTTGATCTGCCACTGCTGCGCAATGGAAAGCACGTTGTTGACCAGCCAGTACAGCACTAGACCGGCCGGGAAGAAGAAGAAGAACACGCTGAATACGATAGGCATGATCGTCATCACCTTGGCCTGGATAGGATCCGTAGGCTTGGGGTTCAGCTTGGTCTGTATGATCATGGTGGCGCCCATCAGCAGGGGCAGAACATAGTAAGGGTCGATCGCGGACAGGTCATGTATCCACAGGATGAACGGCGCGTTACGCATCTCGACGCTGCCCAGCAACACCCAGTAGAGCGATATGAACACCGGTATCTGTACCAGGATAGGCAGGCAGCCGCCCAGCGGATTGATCTTTTCCGTCTTGTACAGCTCCATCATGGCCTGCTGCATCTTCTGGCGATCATCGCCGAATTTTTCCTTCATGGCCTGCAGGCGGGGCGCCAGCTCACGCATCTGCGCCATAGAGCGGTAGCTTGCAGCAGAGAGTGGGTAAAATATCAGCTTGATCAGCACGGTCAGCAGGATGATGGCCACCCCCCAGTTATGCACGATGCCGTGTATCGCAGACAGTACCCAGAATAAGGGGCTGGCGATAACCGTCAGCCAGCCGTAGTCAACCGTGTATTCAAGCCCAGGTGCCGCCTTGACCAGCTCGCTATGCGTCTGCGGGCCTGCGTAGAACTCGGCCGTACCGACCGCT
>JAZKEL010000069.1:0-4446 GCA_040387075.1 Pseudomonadota bacterium | reverse complement strand
CCATCGAATACCGAAGGGCTGGTGCCGGGTTTTTGTGTGCTGGAGAACAGGGACTTTCTTAGCATCAACAGCGAGAAAGAAACCAGCAGCATCAGTAGCGCTGCCAACGTCGCGAGTTGTGACAGTGCGCTGCCATGACCCACCTGCCATGCAGAAAGCACAATCACAAATATCAGGCTTAGCACCAGTGTAGAAAAAATGGTTAAACTCATTGCCTTGCCTTGTAATATCGATTTGTCGTATACAAATAAAGTCTGTCCTGCCAATGATTGTAACGATAATTAAGCAGGGCGTGCAGACTAGAATCCAGGCTTCAATTTAAGGAAATACCAGTGTCGAAGCTGTGGTCATCCATCAAGCAGTTCAGCGTCAGCCACCGGCTGTATATGCGCCTGCATATTGCACTGGCATGCATGCTGGTGACGGTGGTCATGATGTTCGCCGGTGCGTTGTTTTTATATGACTACGTGGCAGAAAGCCTGGATATTTTATCCACCCAGCAAGCCAAATCAGGACAAGTGAGTGCTGGCTCAGGTAATGCTGTTGCACTGGATAGTAAGGCGATGGTCCAGGATATCAAAAGCAAGCAGTCTGCAATTTTGCTGCTGCAATTGGCCGGGGTGATATTACTGTTCTGGATAGTGGCCGCTGTACTCATCGACGCCAGAAGATTACTGGTAACCCGCGTGTCGCGCATGCTGACGACTTTCCCCAACGAAAATTCCAATGCTGGTGCCTGGGATGCCAATGCGGACGAGATGGATCGCATAGAAGAGTTGGTCACCAGGAAAGCGATCTTACTGGAAGGTGCCAAGGCAGAGCTGAGCTGGCTGAACAAAACCAGCAGTGAACGCATCAACAGGCTGATGCTGGCGCATGATTTTTTCGGCATGCTGATTACTGTTTTTACCGAATCCGAACTCACCGAAAAAAAGCTCAGTAAGTTGTTGCAAAGCCTTGAGAAAACCCTGGCCGCCAATAATGTGGGATTGCTGCTTTATAAAAATACCACCCTGGGCCTGGATGGCGAGCCGATTTTTACCCGGCATATCCCGACGGGGTACCCAGCTGCGGCGTTGTACCAAGGGGGCACAACGCTGGCGATGGCGGTATTGCCCAGTCAAAATGGTCAGCAGTACTGGCGCTGCATGAGTGTACCGCTTAGCCTAGAGACAGAAATGCTGGGCATGCTGGTGGTGGAAACCGCAGAGAGTCATTATTTTGAAGATACCGAAATCCAGCTGGCAGAAATCACGGCCAAGCTGCTCGCCTCAGCCCTATCAGTGCAGACCCGTGAACAGGAAGGCCGGCGTGTAGCCTTGCTGGAAGAGCGCGCTGCCATTGCCCGTGAATTGCATGACTCGCTGGCGCAGACATTCTCGTACATGAAAATCCAGTTGGCGCGCTTTCCCAGCTCGGCTATGCCAAGCCAGGCTGATACAGATACTACCCAAACGGAGATCATCCAGAATCTGCGGCTGGGCCTGAATGAAGCCTATCGTGAATTAAGGGAACTGCTTGCTACTTTCCGTGTACAGATCAGCACGCGTGGACTGGACGTTGCCGTCAAGGAAGCAATTGAAGAATTTTCGCTGCGATCCAGCCTGTCTATCAGCCTGGATAACCGGCTGGGTAATTTTAGCTTCACCGTGAATGAACAACTGCATGTATTGCACATCATTCGCGAGGCGCTTTCCAATGTGATCCGCCATGCCGATGCCAAACATGCGGAAGTGTCGCTGGTGCTACAGTCCAACGGCGAAGTGATGGTGATGATCGACGATGACGGGGTAGGCGTGGTGGATTCAGTAAAAGATGGTCAACACTATGGTGTGGCGATGATCAAGGAGCGTGCAAACAGCCTGGGCGGCGGCCTGGATGTGATGCCCAGGCGCTCAGGCGGCACTCGTGTTAGATTGGTGTTCCGACCCAAACTGGCCTAGCTGATGGAAAATATGACACCTATCACCGTTTTGCTGATCGATGACCATGCGCTGTTTCGCAGGGGACTGCGCCAACTCATCGATGGCGATGCTGCCTTCCTGGTGACCGGCGAAGCCGGATCGGGAGCTGAAGGCATCGATATCGCACTCGCTACGCAACCCCACCTGATCCTGCTCGACCTGAACATGAAAGACATGGATGGCGTACAGACGCTTAAAAAGCTGAAAGAGGCCGAATGCACATCGCGTTGCGTGATGCTGACGGTATCGGACGATAAGGATGATCTAGTCCTAGCCCTGCGCGAAGGTGCAGACGGCTACCTGCTGAAGGACATGGAACCCGAAGAACTAAGTTCCCAACTCAAGAAAGTAGTGATGGGTATGACGGTAGTGCAGGACCGCCTGACGGAAGCGCTCAAGAATGCAGTTTTGCATCCTGGCAGCCTGCAAGCCAACCAGCAGGCCATGTTCACCGAGCGGGAAAAGGAAGTGCTGGGGTGTATCGCGGATGGCATGAATAATAAAACTATTTCCAACCACCTGGGGATTACCGTGACCACGGTGAAAGTGCACATCAAGAATATATTGCGTAAACTTAACCTGACCAGCCGCCTGGAAGCCGCTGTGTGGGCTCACCAGCAAAAAACCGCCAAGAATCCTTAGTTGCCGGCTGCTGTTATTGTATTGACTGAGGGGGTTGTACTGATGGCGCCCGGTATCAGTTCGGCGGCAGACGCATAATCTTATCGATCACCAGCCTTGCCATGGCCCAGGCGCGCTCTTCCCGCATCATCTGCTTTTCGTACTCGTCATAGGGCATATACCGGTTGCCGTGGGTCAATGAAAAGCGCACGGAGGACTCTTCCTTCACGTAGGCTAATACCACATCCTGCACTCGTTCCTGACGGGATTTATAAAGCGAAGGCATTATTTCTCCTAACTTTAAGTAATTGACTATCCGCTCTGCCACTAGTGACAACACCTGCATTTACAGTAACTACAAAACCTATAAAACACAAGCCAGCCAACCCAGAATTAAAGTTGCAAAAGGTTGTGATACTCGCCAGAATTCCCCAAGGAAATACAAAAAAATGAATAGTGCTATTTAATAATAATTAAGGGGAAGTTATGGACTTTGTTTACAAGCCGTTGCCGTTAATGCTGGCGACTTTAGCACTTACTGGATGTGCCTCATTTGTAGCACCTGCCTACAGTCCAAGTTACGAAACTATAGATCAATTAAAGAAAACCAATGCCAGGCATATGTCGGTTTCTACTGTGCAACCCACTGATCCAAAAGCAAGAGTCAACAATATTTCATTAAGGGCTGCATCATTGAGTTCTGCTAGCGGGACATTTTCCAAGTACCTGGAAAATGCGCTTATCTCCGACCTGACCGAGATGGGTTTCTACGATGCATCTTCATCCACGACCATTGCAGCGACCATACTCAAGAATGACATTGATATATCTGGATTCAGCACAGGTACTGGTGTTATGGAGGCGAATATTAAATTAAGTAAGTCAGGTAACACTTTTTTTGAAAAGAGCTACACCGCCACTACACAATTTGAATCTTCTTTCGCCGGCGCAGTTGCAATACCAAAAGGGCAAAGTGAGTATCCGAATCTCGTGCGGTCGCTGCTACAAAAAGTGTATTCCGATCCTGCCTTCGTCGAGGCAATAAAAAATGATTAACGCTTTCCGACAAAACCTGAAACCCTTAGCATGGCTGTTGTTGTCTCTAGTGTTATCAGCCTGTGCACATCCTATTAACATAGGCCCCATAGAAACCCCTGTCCGCAACGACGCCAAGCTTATTAAAAAGAATGTTGCTTATGTAATGACGGACGAAAATCGCAATAAACTGGTTACAACCGATGGCGGCGGCGGTGACAAGGTAAGTTACTACCCCTATCGAGAACTTGAGAAAGCGATTCGAGACGCATTGAGGGCAACCTACGAAAGCGTGACTGTAATCAAGTCTGTCGCGGATACTAAGGCAATTCAGGAGAATAACCTTTCGCTCATCTTTAGCCCTGAAATTTCCACTTCATCTGTGTCCAATTCAGTACTTACATGGCCGCCAACGCAGTTCTTTATCAATCTGTCTTGCGATGTGGCTGACAATCAAGCGAAGGTAATTACCCAGTTCAGGTTAAGCGGTAATGGCTCCGCAGAATTTTCGGAATTCAAATCCGATTTTGGTTTGGCTGGTCGCCGGGCGGCGACTGACCTGGCTACCAAATTGCAGCAAGAGATTTTGAAGAATCCGATACTTAACCAATAAGTATTAGTTATTCAGGCTCATTAAAATATTGCGTACGGGAGTTGGCAGCGCCGCTCCTATCGCATCTTCAATAGACAACCAGGTAATGCCCGGATCATGCGCCTGCAAAGGCTTGTCGATCACCTGTAAAGGCTGCGGCAATATATCCAGCTTGAAATGGCTGAATGCATGACTGTAGGTGGCAAGCGGTTCTCCTGCTTCCGTCTGCAAACC
>JAZKEL010000068.1:0-2049 GCA_040387075.1 Pseudomonadota bacterium | reverse complement strand
CAAAAATTTTATTAATGAATCATAGAGATAATTAAAGTCGGCCGTTTTATTACATCGTTTACTGATTGTGCTATTTAGCAAGCTCTTCCAGATAAACCTCAATATCCCATTCACACCCGCCGCACCCGGTAAGTGCACCGGTTCGGCAGGAAATCGCATCCATATCGTTGCCCTGCAGAAACAGTTCGCGGATTTGTTTTCGGCGGGTGCCACTGCAGTAGCACATCACTTCATTGTCGGGATCGTCGTTGTTGGTGTTCATGACAGGATATTTAGCTAAGCTTTTCAGATTCTAGTTGACTGGTTAAACAAATACACAAATTTCCATGCTCATCAGCACATTGTTTAACACACTTATAATCGTACGATATACAATATTGTTTTTGATGTTATCAGGAGTGCGCATCATGGCCCACATCACAGCCAACGATTTAAAAACCAAAGGGATTGCAGCGATTGAAGCGTCGCTCGCTAACCATCCCGAGGCGATCGTTTCCGTGCGCGGCAAAGATAGCTATGTCGTGATGGATTTAGCACATTACCACTATCTGCGTGAATGCGAACTTGAGGCGGCACTGGCTGAAACAAGGGCAAATCTGGCAACCGGGCAATCCGTGAAGGAGACCCCGGAAGAACATATGGCAAGGCTTGATAAAATTAACCTGGCGAAATAAATCCAGGCCAAAAACAAGCAAAATAAACAGATAGTTGCCATGCCTTACACCATTGTATTTACTGAACAATATACTAAACGAGCCGCTCGTTTTCTAAAACGCCATCCGGATTTACGCACTCAATACCTGAAGACATTGCAGTTGCTGGCTGCAAACCCAGCCCACCCTTCACTACGTTTACATCCGCTGAGTGGGAAACTGGCGGATCTGCATTCGGTATCGATCAGCATTTCGTATCGCATTACGCTGGAATTACTAATCCAGGACCAGGAGATCATCCCGGTCAATGTGGGTGACCACGACAGGGTGTATTAACTATGCAACCATTCGGCGCGTACATCATCGGCGATGAGATCCTTTCCGGTAAACGCCAGGATGCTCACTTGGAGCAGTTAATCAAAATGCTGAAAGTGCGTGGATTGAGCCTGGCCTGGGCAGAATATCTGGGGGATGATCCAGCGCGCATCACCGCTTCGCTCAAACGCTCGATGGCCACCGACGATATCGTGTTTTCATTCGGCGGCATAGGGGCGACACCCGACGACTTTACCAGGCAAGCGGCGGCGGAAGCGGCTAACCTGCCCATCGTCCGCCATGCCGGCGCAGTGGCGGAAATCGAGGCACGGTTCGGCGAAGCGGCATACCCTAAACGCGTGCTCATGGCGGATTTTCCCGATGGGGCCACGCTTATCCCGAACCCGGTGAATCGCGTCGCAGGATTCTCGCTGGCTTCCCATTATTTCATGCCCGGCTTTCCGGAAATGGCATGGCCGATGACGGAATGGGTGCTGGATACGCACTACCCGCACTTGTTCCATCAGCGGCCCCTAGTGGAAGCAGCTATCCTGGTAATGGACGCTGGCGAAAGCCAGTTGCTTGACCTGATGAACCAGATCGTCGGCTTGCATCCATCCGCCAAGCTATTCAGCCTGCCAAAACTGGACACCCATCGCACCATAGAGCTAGGCGTTAAAGGCCCCGCCGATGACGTCGAAACTGCTATGGCAGCCATCAAGCTGGGCGTAAGCACGCTCGGGTTTCCGTGGTCAGACATTCCCGTCAGGCAACCGCAGTCAGAATGACTGTACCAGTGCGGGCAAGTCCGTAGCAGGGATAGGCCGTGAAAACTTATACCCCTGGTAATGTTCGCAGCCGATCCCTGCAAAAAACGCTAATTGCTCCTCAGTTTCGATGCCTTCCGCCACCACATGCAAACGTAAGCCTTTTGCCATGGTGAGGATGGTAGATGCAATATGCATGTCATCGAGGTTATCCGGGATATTCTGCACGAAGGCACGGTCGATCTTAAGTTCGTCCAGGGGCAGGAACCTTAGCTTGGATAGCGAGGAATGCCCCGTACCAAAATCATCGATTG
>JAZKEL010000067.1:0-1865 GCA_040387075.1 Pseudomonadota bacterium | reverse complement strand
AGTGCCTCAATCTGCTCGCGCATATGCTCGACGATGGCGACCAGTTTAAAGGTACCGATATGCGGCTTGGCAACGTATAAGATTTCTTCCGGCGCACCGGCTTTCACCAGCTCGCGGATGACGTGTTTGCCGTAATGCTTGGGATCCTTGATCTGGCTGTACAGCTTGCCGTCTGAGAACGTGCCGGCCCCGCCTTCGCCGAATTGCGTATTGGATTCCGGGTTCAACTTAGCACCGCGCCACATGCCCCAGGTATCCTTGGTGCGCTCACGCACGGATTTACCGCGCTCGACGATGATGGGGTTGTATCCCATCTTGGCCAGCATCAGGCCTGCGAATAAGCCGCATGGCCCGGTACCAATCACCACGGGCCTCGCAGCCTTGCCGGTCACGGCGAAATCGGCCGGCGCTGCCGCCACGGTGTGGTAGCTGACATCGGGTGCAACCGACAGGTGCTTCTCGTCTTTCAGCTTGTCGAGCAGCGCCTGTTCGGCACGCTCGCCGCCGTTGATCTCGAAATCCACGCTGTAGATAAAGATGATGGCAGAACGCTTGCGCGCGTCGTGGCTGCGCTTGATGACCGTGAATTCGAGCAGGTCGGCTTCTGGAATGCCTAGGCGCTTGAAAATCGCCTCTTTCAGCGCGGCTTCTGTATGGTCGAGGGGAAGTTTTATTTCGGTGAGTCGTAACATACTGAGGTACCAGGAATCTATTTAAGGCCGCATTCTACCCGCACCACTGCATTACCACATCATTCCTGTGTGAATTAGCCTGATGTAAAAACCTCAATAAACGATAGGATCCAGCGGCGTAGTCCTGATAGTGCTGCCATTGCTTTTTTCCTGATCCCCGCCATTATTGGGCGGCGGAGGCGGTGGATACTTGCTGCTGGGAACAGTGCCGGTTCTGAATTGCGGTAAAACAGGATGCAAACTCGGCACAGCCTCGATTGAATTCCTGCGCAGGATAACGGGCGGCGAGTTTTCGCTGGGCAACGGCACCACCAGCGTATGCGGTTGCAGGCTCTCGGGCGGCAGTACGATCACCGGCCGCACACCTCGCGGGATATTCACTCCGCCGCCGGAAGGCAATGCCACGGCGCCATTATCGACATCACCGTTCAACCCTGAAGCAGAGCCAAGCCCCGTGTTGCCGTCAGCGGCCATGGCATTCAATGTGCCAAGCAGGCAGGCAGCAGAAGCCGACAGACGCAACAAGGAAAATATCGATGAATGAATACTCATGGTAAAGGACACTATACCGCTATCCATCCCACTGCATCTATACAATAAAAAGGGATACACGCTTCAAATCCCTATATCCCCCAGCCTTGGATTCATTATGAGTTTGTAGCTCTATTCGTGAATCGACGGGCTATTGCAGAAAAAGGAATGGAGGCTTTACGTCAGGCCCTGGCCATACGCCTGGTATTTGTCTTATAACTGGGATTGCCCTTGTCCAGGTTGATCATGAACAACTCCGTCTTTTCATCACAATGCGGGCAGCTATAAAACATGCGGTCGTCTTCTTCAAACACATCCGCAGGTTCCGCATCGGTCAAATAAAGGCAGTCTTCATTCGCACATTGCCATCTCATCGTAACTCTCCTTTCCACGTGCTGGAACTGGAATATTGCACCTAAAAAATTACGCTATCAATACTTAGTTACTGCAGAGCCTGCAGGTGATAAAAAAATCAGAGGTGCGTCATTCACGCGCAGGTGGGGATCTAGACCATGTGAAATTTTAGCGATGTAACATAAAAGCAATATGCTCTGTTGAGGCTTACCTGGATTCCCGCCTTCGCGGGAATGACGGGGTTGAAGTTTGCTTGGGTTTGCTTTTGAATTAGCTTTTGACCTACCT
>JAZKEL010000066.1:0-1895 GCA_040387075.1 Pseudomonadota bacterium | reverse complement strand
TGCATTTCCAGATGAAAGTTCGGAAGAGGCAGGAGCAGAAAACTGCCGCACCAGGTCGACTATGGCCGAATCCGGCTGGTTGAGAATCACCAGGTCGGGATACTGTTGCTGCAATGCCGCCGTCTCCCGGCTGTTGGTGATGAGCACGCGCTGCATGCGCTCGATATCCTTGGCAAAGGAGACGTGCAGCTGCCGCATGCTATGTATGCGCTGCAGGCAAACCGCAGTGCATTCGTCAGCGATATAGACCATGCTCCATTTATCACGCCACATCTCAGGATTTATGGGCTGGCCGCTGGCACTCAACAAGCCAGCCGGCATGGCTACCTGCCTGGCCGGCGCAATCAGCTCGCCATGACTGCTGCCCTGGGGGTGCCAGTCATACTGGTGCATGACCACCACCAGCAATAAGGGCACGGCAAAGAACACCAGCAGCAATAGCAGTATCCAGCGACCGCGAGACCTGGTTTCCGGTGAAGCCGCTTTATCCTGGCTAGTGATTTGCATCTGCATAGGAACCAATAATTTTGTTAAGCAGCATTCGGTACGGCCTTCTTGAAACTGACCACGATGTAGATAATGACGGCTGCGACCGCAAAGCCGAACCACTGGTAGGCGTAGCTGACATTGGTGGCGACCCTGTCATCGGGCAATACCCAGTTGCGGACAAATCCGCCGGCCTTGCTTGCTGCATCCAGGCGGATAGCCACAGGCAATGTCTTGAAGGGCACCAACTTCGCATACCGCGACATATCCATATTCTGCCAAACCGCCTGCCACTCCTGCGCAAGCTTGGGATCCGCCAATGCGTCTGCCTTCGCCAGCGTATAAAACCTGGCTGACGGCAACCAAACCTTGCCAATCACGTCCTGCTTCCCTGACGGCGTTTCCACATGCGGCACTTCGCTATGATCGTCCCGGGCCGTTATCCAGCCGCGGTCGATCAAGACCACTCTTTCCGTGCCCTCCATCTGCAACGGCGTGATCACGTGATACCCGACAGCCTCGCCCTCGACCTGGTTATCCAGGAAAAACTGGTATTGCTGCAGGTACACCCCGCTCACGGCGACCGGACGGTATCGCCACTCCTCGGGCTTATCTATGACTGCAGGGAGTTTCAATGGAGGCGACTGTCCATATTTCTCATAAGTCGCCTGCAATGCTTTCTTCTGTTCCGCCTTGTTGTATTGCCAAAATCCCAGCTTGATGAATAAGGGAATACAGCAGATGGTGACCAGTGTGCCGAGCCAGCTGGGTCGAAAGCGGTAACCATGGAGATAGCCGGAAAATCGAAATTGCAAATTACTCATGTGCGCCGCATAATCAAATTCAACCTGTTTCCGGAGATGGCCATGCTGATCAAAATTGCAATCGTTGTCATGATGTTACTAATAGTAGGCAGCCTGTTTTCAGCCTTGTTTTACCTGGCAAAAGACAAAGGTGCAGGTGAACGCACGGCGCGGGCGTTAACCGTGCGGGTCTCGTTGTCGCTGGTCCTCTTCCTGTTGCTCATGCTGGGTTACTACACCGGTGTGATAGGGCATCCGTCATAAGCCGGGCGCATAGCCCAACCGCACCCCTGATTCCCTACTGCCAGCTCCAGGAGATGCGCAGCGCATCTCCTGGAGCAGTTGTCTTATAGCCAATACACGAATACGAACAAGCCCAGCCACACCACGTCCACAAAGTGCCAGTACCAGGCAACGCCTTCGAAGCCGAAATGATTCTCCGGGGTGAAATGGCCTTTCATGGAGCGGATCAGGATCACGATCAGCATGATGGTACCGATGGTGACATGGAAGCCATGGAAACCGGTCAGCATGAAGAAGGTAGCGCCGTAGGCCCCTGAACCCAGCGTGAGTCCAAGCTCGCTATAGGCATGGTGGTATTCGAAT
>JAZKEL010000065.1:0-1837 GCA_040387075.1 Pseudomonadota bacterium | reverse complement strand
GAGGCTGTTGCCTGTTGCTGCAGGCAGTATTTGCCTGGTTGGATTATTATTTTGGCTGCACCGACGACTAACCATTAACTTCCCTTTTACAACGCTAAAACAATTACTAAACAAGCGATTAAGGACTAATGGTAACCGCTGAAAGCGGCCAAGTACAGGAAAAACAAATACAGCCAAAAATAAGGCCTGGCATGGGTTAGCGAGGGATTCGGCTGCAATAAAAAAGGGACCGAAGTCCCTTTTATTGCATCACGATTTGCCGAAACGCTTATTTACCGCATTTCGCCGGTTTGGCAGTTTCAATTTCAGAGACTACGCCTTTCTTGTGTTCCACCTCGGCACATGAGCCGACTACCAAGGGGCCGTTGTCCAGGTCGAACTTGGTCTTATCGGTCACCTGCACTTGCTGGCCGCTGATGGTCCATATGCCCGCGTTGCCTTCAGGACGGCTTTCTACGCGTCCATAAAATTCCTCGTCCGCGAATGCGGCTTGCGAAGTAACGATCAATAAGCCGGCAGCGAAGGCCAATGCTGTCTTTGCTGAAAAAATACGGGTTTGGGTGGTACGCATATTATTCTCCTTCTTGATTGAGGAGAAGATGATATCCGCTGGCATTTACATGGCTTATCGGACAAGCGCGGATATGGTTGTAGGAGCAAGACTGCAACGCCCAGAAGCTTATGCGTGGTAATGCCTGCTCATGGCGTGCACAGCGGCGATCATGGCACCGGCATTTTCCGGGGGCGTGAACTGGGTGATGCCGTGGCCCAGGTTGAACACATGCCCGTGACCATGGCCGTAGCTGGCGAGGATACTGCCGACTTCGCGCTCGATGGCCTGCGGAGTGGAAAGCAATATGGCCGGATCCAGGTTGCCCTGCAACGCGACCTGGTTGCCCACGCGGCTGCGGGCTTCGCCGATATCCACTGTCCAGTCCAGGCCTAGTGCATCGGCGCCGATGGCCGCCTGCGATTCCAGCCACAGTGCGCCGCCCTTGGTGAAGACGATGCGCGGCACTAGGCGGCCTTCATTCTCGCGGGTCAGGCCTGCCACGATCTTTTCCATGTAATTCAGCGAGAATTCCCGATAGGCATTGTGCGACAGCGCTCCGCCCCAGGAGTCGAAGATCATCACGGCCTGCGCACCGGCGGCTATTTGTGCATTCAGGTAAACGGTGATCGCCTGTGCCGTGACATCCAGGATATGGTGCAACAGGTCGGGCCTGGCATACGCCATCTTCTTGATATTCAGGAAATCGGTGCCGCCCTTGCCTTCGACCATGTAGGTGGCCAGCGTCCAAGGGCTGCCCGAAAAACCGATCAGCGGTACGCGGCCATCGATGGCCTTGCGTATCTGGCTGACCGCATCAGTGACATAGCGCAGGTCGGTACCGATATCGGGCACCCGCAGGTTGAGGATATCCGCCTCTTCGCGCAGGGTACGTTCGAATTTAGGGCCTTCGCCCTCCTCGAAATACAATCCCAGGCCCATGGCATCCGGCACGGTGAGGATGTCGGAGAACAGGATAGAGGCATCCAGCGGGTAGCGGTCCAATGGCTGCAACGTCACTTCCGTAGCGAAATCAGGGTTTTTGCACAGGCTGAGGAAACTGCCGGCAGTCTTGCGGCTCTCCCGGTATTCCGGCAAATAGCGCCCAGCCTGGCGCATCATCCATACCGGTGTGTAGTCGGTGGGCTGGCGCATCAGCGCTTTGAGGAAGGTATCGTTCTTTAATGGGGTCATCGCTTGATCTTTAAGTATGGAGCTTTAACATCGGGTGCTAGAAAAAGGGTGCTAGAAAAAATTTGGGGATACTCAAGAAGCTCTCGGTATCCC
>JAZKEL010000064.1:443-2478 GCA_040387075.1 Pseudomonadota bacterium | reverse complement strand
CAGCGAAAATCGCAACGGTCGGTGATGGACAGGCGGATATAATCGACCTTGCGGCCGAAGGCGTCGATCAGTGCGGTAGGATAGGTGGTGGCTGTTTGCATGTAGTCGCTGGTGATTTTTTAGGAATCAGAACATAAACCGAAGCTGATTTTAGGCCTTTAGGCGGGTATATACAATCCTGTATTTTGGTTTACACTTTTCCATGAATCGATCCATAAGCCGGTAATTGAAGGCGGGTAGTTACCGCTTCAATGCCTACCCGTATTGGATACTAAAAACACGATAAGGTTTACCCATGGCAAATATTCTTAAAATCCGCATATCGCACGGCAGGCTGACGGCCATAGGCCCTGGCAAGGCCGACCTGCTGGATGCCATACAGCATACCGGTTCCATCTCTGCAGCCGCCAAGCGCATGGGCATGTCGTACCGACGTGCCTGGGAGCTGGTGGATTCCATGAACCAGTGTTTCAAACAGCCGCTGGTGAATACGGCGGCCGGGGGCAGCCACGGCGGCGGCACGCAGGTGACGGAATATGGTTTCCAGATACTGGCCAGCTACCGGGCGCTTGAAGTAAAAAGCCGCCAAGCCGCCAGTGAAGAGTTGCTGGCGATTACCTCCCAGCTTAATGCGATTCCTTAGTATCTCACTGTAGTCCCTCCTAAATCCCCCGATAAAGTGCTTGTTAGAAAAGCGGGATATATTACAATACCCGCTATTCCTGATTGAGCATAACGAATGCAATTCGGGTTATTTAATATAAGGGGATCTACATGTTCAATCGAACGCTTATTGCCGGAGCCGTCGCTGCGGCTTTTTTATTGCCTGGTATGTTTTTTTGCAGCCCATCCAGTGCAGCCGAACTTGATGCGGAGACGCGCTTAAAACAACTCGAACTCATGGTGCAGCAAATGCAACAGCAGCGCGCCGAACAGGATAAACAGATCGAATTGCTGACGAAAGAACTGGTCGGCATAGAAAACCAGGTCAGCCAGTCCAAGATCGTGAAAGGCGAAGAAAAAGGCAAGAGCCAGGGCAGCCCGGTGTATGGCGCGTTTAAGGACGGCCTGGTATTCGATGACGGCACCGGAAACTGGAAGTTGCAGATCAATGGCCGTATACAAATGGACTATAAAGATTACAGCCCCGACGAATGGAAGGGCGACACTTTCAGTATTCGTCGTGCTCGCTTCGGTGGCACATTCTCATTCCTTAAAGATTTTGCGGTACGGGTCGAAGGCGAGTATGCCAATGATGCTACAGGTGCAAGGGGTACGACAGCGCTGACCTACGGTTATCTGGATTACACGCATTGGCAAGGCGCGAAAGTCCGTATCGGTCAATTCAAACCGTTCTTTGGGCTCGAGCGTCCGCAAAGTACTAACTTTACTGATTTCACCGAGCTATCTCTGGCAACGAACAATGGCGCCATATTCACCTCAACGTATGACCGCGGCATCATGATTTTCGGCGATCCCTTAACCTGGGTAAATTACAACGCGTATGTTGTTAACGGCACAGGGCAAAATAATGACGATTTGCGGGACAGTAAAGATATTGGCGGACGTATCAATGCCAACTTTGCGTCAATGGCAGATATCAAGAATGCAGTGATTCATGTGGGCGCATCCGCCAGCGATGGCAGTATCGGTTTCTCGACTTCAGCCGGTAACAGCATTGCCCAAAGTACAGAAAGTAACGGAAACCAGTTTTTCAATATTGCGAACATCAGTTCAACCACAGTGGGAACTACAACTACCTCTTCAAGGTTTACCTCAGATCGCAGTCGTCTGGGATTAGAAACTGCATTGACATATGGTCCGCTGAAATTCCAGGCTGAATATATAAGAGCAAATTTTGAAGGAAAAAGGGCTCCTGGCGTAGTCGCCACAAGTTTTGATAATGACATTAAAGCCTGGTATGCAGACTTAAACTGGATGGTGACGGGCGAGTCGTATGCAGACACGTATAAAAGCGGTGTATTTGGCCGCATGAAACCGAAAAATAATTTCAATGCGGATAACAACTGGGGTG
>JAZKEL010000064.1:0-433 GCA_040387075.1 Pseudomonadota bacterium | reverse complement strand
CTGGGCCTGCGTTATAGCAAATTTGATGCTTCTGACTTTAAGGCGATTTTACCTGCACCAACTGCGGCGACCGCATTTACAAGTGAGGCTGATTCCTGGACAGGCGGTGCAAAATGGATACTTAATCCAAATGCCCGTATTTTGCTCAATTACATCTATACCAGATTTGATACGCCAGTAAGGATACTTAGCAAAGCCAGCGATGATGAAAAATCCATAGTTGTACGTGCTCAGTATGATTTCTAAATTGTGCAATTAGCTGATAAGAATAAGGAAGAACTCATGAACGTCATCATTAATAAATTGTTAAACGCTATCTTATTGCTTTCCCTGGCAGGCCTCGCCAATGCCGAAGATAAAGTGACGGTATTCGCAGCAGCCAGCCTGACCAATGCCTTAAGCGAAGTGAGTGCCCAGTATGAAAAAACGAATG
>JAZKEL010000063.1:0-1718 GCA_040387075.1 Pseudomonadota bacterium | reverse complement strand
GTGGTCTTTATGGTGGGCCTGTACATGGGCGGCAACCGTTACCAGGTGCATTTCGAGACGCTGGCCGATTTTTCGGCGATCCCGCAAGGCCAGCGCGATGTCGCCGTGCAGAATGCAATCGCACGTTATACCGAGCTATTGAACCGTTTTACCCGCCTGGCGCCGTATAACTGGTTCAATTTTTTCGATTACTGGCAATCGGTGCCGGCTACGCTGGATGACCATGGGGCAAATCACACGCATCCTGCGGACCGGCTTAGCGACACCGTTAAATAAACGAGACCTACAGCATCATGCGTATTCTATTAAAACTACGGAAATACCTTTTGGCTTCGGCTAGTGCCGGCATGCTGCTGCTTGGCGCCAGCATGGCCCATGCCGAAGGCGATTGGGACATCGACCGCCTGATGCAGGCGCTGTCGCAGGTGCGCGCAGGCCATGCCAGTTTTGTCGAGAAGAAATCCATCGCCATGCTGGATCAGCCGGTCGAATCCTCCGGCGAGTTGTTCTATACCGCCCCCGATAAGCTGGAGAAACGCACGCTTAAACCCAAGCCGGAAGCCATGCTGCTGGATGGCAGCAATATCACGGTGGAACGACGCGGCAAGAAACATGTACTGCAATTGCAGAGCTATCCTGAAATCGCGGCTTTTATCGACAGCATACGCGGCACCATGGCGGGCGACCGCGCGGCCCTGGAGCGCAATTTCAAGCTTAGCCTGGAGGGCAGCGAACAGGACTGGACACTGGGCCTGGCGCCCACCAACGACAAGATGAAGAAAGTGGTGCAGAAGCTGCGCATGGGCGGCAGCGGCGGCGAATTGCGCTCCATCGCCATCCACCAGGCCGACGGCGATAGCTCGGTCATGACCATCACGCCGCTAGCCGTGACACCCGTCACTCCCACCCCTTGAGCATGCCGGAAAACTTGCGGCAGATGCCGGTCAAACGCCTGTCCATTACGGTATGGGTGATCATGCTGGCGGTGTGCGTCGCCATCATCGCGCGCAGCCAGTTCACTGCCGACCTGTCCGCCTTCCTGCCGAAGACGCCGACGCCGGAGCAGCAGTTGCTGATGGACCAGTTACGCGACGGCCTGGCATCCAGGCTGATACTGGTGGGGATTGAAGGAGGCAAAGATGCAAACATGCGCGCAGATCTTTCCTGGAAAATTGCTCACGCGCTACGTACAAACCCCGAATTTGTAAGCGTTAACAACGGCGAGCCGATCAACACCGAGCGTGACCGCGCCTACCTGTTTAATAATCGCTACCTGTTGAGCCAGGCTGTCACGCCACAGCGCTTTACGACCCAAGGCCTGCGGGACGCCATCGGTGACACTATCGACCAGCTAGCTTCGCCCGCTGGCCTGCTAATAAAATCCCTGCTGCCGCACGACCCCACGGGCGAGATGATGCAACTGCTGGAACAGATGGATAACGGCAACCGCCCGCAGTTGATTAACGGTACGTGGGCATCCAAAGACGGTAAGACTGCATTACTTTTGATCCAAACACGCGCGTTAGGCTCAGACACAGATGCGCAAAAACAAGCCATGCAGAGAATACAAGGCCAGTTTGATTACGAGACACAATACAATATTTCTCATCCTAAACTGGTCATGACCGGCCCCGGCGTCTTTTCCGTGCTGGCCCGCGACTCTATCAAGATACAGGTGCGCGTCATCTTCATCATCAGCAGCGTGCTGATCGCCATCC
>JAZKEL010000062.1:14739-19267 GCA_040387075.1 Pseudomonadota bacterium | reverse complement strand
TGAAGATGGATCTATAAGCGGCCCCGCTGAAATGCATTTCATCAAAAAATAAGCGGAGCAGCATTTAGGCAGTTGATTGATATAATGACATGAGCAAATAGATTGCATCGGCAACCGGAACGGATATAAAAATTGGTCCCTATCGAAGCACGTAACGCATATTACAAAGGCATGCTGGCTGCCAGGAAAGGTAAAACCCTGGCGGAATCCCCTGAGTCATTGAACAACCAATGCTTATCCATGTGGATTGCCGGTTTCAATGAAGAGCGGGCGAAAATCGAAGAGAAGGAAGCAGAGACTGCATTACTGGCGAGCATGCTGTAACTAAAATCATTAATCAAAACCATCAATACAGGCAATAAAAACGGGACAAATGTCCCGTTTTTTATTGCTTATTACCTAGGTATTACTCAGCAACGACGATGTCGTCCTTCACTGCTGTTACACCTTTAACAGCCTTGGCAAGCTTAACTGCATGCTTTGCTTCATCCTTGGATTTAGCAGTGCCGGAAAGTTGTACCAGGCCATTGCTGTCTGTCTCAACTTTAACGTTGGTAGCACTGACCAATTTATCCTTGGCAAATGCTGCTTTTACTTTAGTGGTGATGACAGAGTCATCTACTTTAGTGGAGACGGAATCGCCGTCTGCGGCGAAACCTGACAATGGCAAGAGCAAAGCACCAACGAGTAAAAGACTTTTAATATTTGTTTTCATAATAGTTCCTCTCAAAATTGTGATGTGCATTTAAAACACGAGTCAATTTTATAGACGAGGGGAAAATCACGAATACGATGATATCTGAATCTACTGTAGGACTTGGCTGACTGTTACTGCAATAAAAAAATGATTACCATTGCATGAAATTTGGAGGTCGAGGATGGACTTAAACCACCGTAGAGGGAGTTGCAATCCCTCGCCTATTCTCTCGGCCACTCGACCATACAGTTGCAATTGCGGTAATACGCTTGAAATCACTCTTCCGCAAACGCGAGGTTGGATGATATCCCATCCATAAAGTTTCAACACAGGAAATATCGATAGCGGCAGGCAATCGTTTCAGCTTGTGATTTTGGCGGTACTTTACTTATTATTTTCATCATTATGTTTATGGAAAAATTTTAACTAGGGCTCACATGAACTCCACTACATTCAAGATATGTCTTCTATCCATTATCGCCACTGCATTTATGTCCACCCCCGCGTACGCCGTGGATGGAATATCGATCACCGGGGGTAACGGCGGCGATGCGCAGATGGCGGCACTGGCACTGCAGTGGAATTGGCAAAAACGCTGGTTCACCGATGGCGACTGGTCGCTGGGCGGCTATTGGGAGCTGGATGGCTCTTACTGGAAAGGGGACGGGCCGAAACCGGAGAAGGATGTCTACGGGATAGGCTTCACGCCTGTGTTCCGGTTTGAGAGGAATGCCGTCGACAATATGTCACCGTATATAGAAGGCGGCATAGGCGTGCACCAGTTCTCGACGACGAAGATACACGGCAACAAAAGCATGGGCACCAACTTTGAATTCGGCGACCACGTGGGGCTGGGCTTACGCTTCGGCGATCACCTGCAGTACGACATCGGTTATCGCTACCAGCATTACTCGAATGCAGGCTTGAGCGATGACAACGGCGGCGTCAATTTCAATGAGGTCAGCTTTAAATATAAGTTCTGAAAATATAAGTTCTGAAAATATAAGTTCTGAATTTATATGGCCTGTATGTCCTGAATCCAATACCTGACGCAGTAAGCGAATACAACATACCGTTTGTATTCGCAACGAGGTTTACTCTAACGTGCCACGGCGGGTTTTCTCTTACCTATTTGCCCCATGCGACAAACCCACAAAGAAATAAAGCAGGTGAGATAGCAATTGCAATCGCCTTCAAAATTGACTACCGTAACACCTACAATCTCGGCGTTCTGCCACGACTACCAGATTCCTGAATATCGGCATTGATACACGAGCCACCCGCTAAATTTTCAAGGAGATTTCCAGCATGACCACACTACGCCTAGGTGATACCGCACCTGATTTTACCCAGCAATCCAGCATCGGCACCATCGAATTCCATAAATGGCTGGGCGACAGCTGGGGCATATTATTTTCCCATCCGTCGGATTACACCCCGGTGTGCACGACCGAACTGGGCGCCACCGCCAAGCTTGCGGACGAATTCAAGAAGCGCAACGTAAAACCGATCGCCTTATCGGTGGACCCGGTCGACTCGCATCACGGCTGGATCAAGGACATCAACGAAACGCAATCCACGACAGTGAATTTCCCCATCATCGCCGATGCGGATAAGAAAGTGTCCACGCTCTACGACCTCATCCACCCGAATGCCAGCACCACGGCCACTGTACGCTCCGTGTTCATCATCGATCCGCACAAGAAAATCCGCCTGACATTCACCTACCCTGCCAGCACGGGCCGTAATTTCAACGAGATCCTGCGCGTGATCGATTCCCTGCAACTGACCGACGGCTACAGCGTGGCGACACCGGCCAACTGGGAGGACGGCGGAGATGTCGTTATCGTGCCCTCCATCACCGACCCGGAGGTATTGAAAACGAAATTCCCGAAAGGTTACGATGCGATCAGGCCTTACCTGCGCATGACACCACAGCCGAATAAATAGGCGTTAAGTCCTGATCGCGTAAGTGCGGGTCCCCAAAAAATGCGCTGTCCGACAGCGCATTTTTCATTTGGCGGCTTGGGTTTACTTAAGAGTCGCCATTCAGTATGGCGCAGCGTTTTTTAACATCCGGGCGTTCGAATATCTCACCCACGCTGTCCGGCAGCCGCCGGCGCCAGTTGGGATGACTATCGATGGTACCCGGCAGGTTAGGCTGGTCCTGGATGCCCAGCAGGTCTTCCATCGGGATGATCGTGAGCGGGGCATGCGTCGCCGCTATGTAGGTAAGCACTGCATCCACGATCATTGGCGTTGCTGCCGGATCCGGTTCATCCAGGTTGCTGCAATTGGCTTCCAGCACACCGGCGGTTTCATCGCCCAGATGTTTTTTCAGGGCTACCAGCAGGTGTTTGCGGTCCTCGCTGCGTTGCGCCCTGGCTTTATCGGCATCCTCCTGCGCCAAACCCAGGATATCGATGTCTGCGCCGTTCCACCAGCCCGCGATAGTGGCGAGATCGTGCGTGCCGGTGGTGGCGATGGATGTGGACGACCAGGCCTGCGGTTCGATGAATACCGGATCTTCGCGCTGGAACCACAGCACGTTCATGCCCAGGATGCCTGATTCAGCAAACAAGCTACGACACCCCGGCGGCAAGGTGCCCAGATCTTCGCCGATGACGATGGCGCGATGGCGATGACTTTCAAGGCTGATCAGGCGGATCAGGTCATCGGTTGGGTAATGCAGGTAAGCGCCGTCCTTGGCGCCGCCGCCTTCAGGCACCAGCCATAGGCGAATCAGCCCAAGTACATGGTCGATACGCACGCCGCCGGCATACTGGAACGCCGAACGCAGCATCTCGATGTAGGCCTGGAAACCCTGTTGTTTCAAGCCATGCGTTGACAAGGCATTGATGCCCCAGGATTGCCCCTCGCGGAAAAACAGGTCGGGCGGCGCACCTACGGAAAGGCCCTGCAGGAACTGTTCTCGGCGCATCCACGACTGGCTGCCTTTGGGGTCGGCACCGACCGCCATGTCGGAAATAAGGCCGATAGCCATGCCGGAATCGCGTGCGGCCTGCTGCGCTCCCTGCAAACCGAGTGTGGCCTGCCATTGTAGGAAAGTATGGAATTCAACTTCATCGTGGTGTTCTGCAATGAAATTCTGTACACCGGCATTTTCCGGATGCCGGAACTCTGCCGGCCATTGCCGCCAGTCGTCGCTGCATGCCTGGCTGCGCATCTGCGCATGCAGGGCCTCGTACACGGCATGTTGCTGCAATGCCGGGCCGCCTTCATTGCGGTATTGCTCGAAGATAAGCCGCTGGCCGGTATTGTTGCGCTTGAATTGATTGAAGAGCTCGCGCAACAGCCTGAGCCTCAGGCCAGAGCTGGCGGGCCAGTCGATAAGGGCGGATTGCTCCAGCGCAGAACCCAGGCGTTGGGAATTTTCTATCGCCTGCATGGCATCTAAATACGCCTGTTTTCCGCCTATGGCTTGCGGGTCGATATGCATGGCATTCAGGTGCATCCTGCTCGAAGGACCATACGGGCTGTAGCGCCCGGTATCGGCGCTGAACATGGCATGCACCGGGCTGATCGCCAATGCGGAAGCGCCTTGCAGGCCAGCCTGCCGCGCCAGTTTGGCAAGTGCGGCATAGGTACCCAGGCCACCATCGCCTTCATCCCGCAGTGCATATAGCTGGGCACTTGCACCCCACAGCTTGCGGGTGCCTGCAATAGCCAAGTCGTGGATACCGAAACACTTGCCAGGCGCAATCGCCAGTGTGACGCGGTGCCCGGTCACTTGCAGCACATGGTAACCCACCTGGGTGAGCGGCACCGTCTGCAATGCTTCCGATGTATCCGGGGAGAACCGTCCTTCCA
>JAZKEL010000062.1:0-14729 GCA_040387075.1 Pseudomonadota bacterium | reverse complement strand
CAGTTGAATGATATACCGCAACCCGTGGAACGCCAGCCCGGAAGAAAACAGGATGGGCTCGCCGACTAGGCCGGTAATCAATGGAGGCAGCACAACCTGGTTCTTCTCGTCATCCAACATGCGCTGGCTGTCGGCACATTGCTCCAATGTCCGGCACGGCAAGCCGAGTGCTTCCAGGATATTGCGCAGGGTATCTTCGCTCACCAGTTGCGCTTCGCCGAAAGCGTCTACCCAGCCGATTGCCAGTCCAGCCGTATTTGCTAAATGATTAAGAGGAGACGATGTGTGCATGAAATCCCAGGAAATTGATCAATAGTAAAGGGCTAAGTAGTGAATGCGTATGAGCTAACTGCGTTGATCGCTATAAGAATCGCCTTACTCGCCCATCGTATTCCCATCGCATGCTGTGCAGCCGAATACCTTTAGGCAAAGCGGCGACTCAGGAAACGCGAGCCAGCCATGCCGAAGCGCCAGGGCACATCGGCCGCCTTGGTAATGCCGATGCGCGGGCCGACAACGATGTCGGGCACCTCGCTAGGCGGCAATAACGTAAACGGCTCAACATCAAGGCGCTTGCCGTTCAACTCGCGGCTTATGGCTAATGCCTGCCCTAGCCTGCCAGGTCCGGCACATAGCAGCCGGGTATCCTGCATAGCCCGCCTCTCTATCATGATGTCCAGGCCGGACAAAGGTTCCAGCGCCCGGATCAAAACTCCTGCACCATGACCGGCTGGACTGCACACAAAATTAAGGCACCAGTGCAAGCCGTAGGATCGGTAGACATAGGCACGGCCAGGCGGGCCGAACATCACGCTATTGCGTATGGTAGGCCCGGAAAAGCTATGCGATGCCGGGTCTTCATGGTCGTAGGCTTCCGTTTCCACGATGCGCCCGCCTACCCCGTTCACCAGGACGACACTGCCGATCAATGCCTGCGCGACTATAGGAGCAGCAGCCGAAAACTCTATCCATGGCAGGGAAAACTCAGCCAGCGGCTGCTCGGCAACTGACTGTTCAGCTACTTGCTGCTTGGTCACCGGCTGTTCGGCTACTGGCTGTTCGGCGACCGGCCGGTTTTCCGGAGCAGTCATGATGGTTATTCGCTTAAAAGGTTGACCTGCACATTGACGATCAGCATCGGCACCACAAACGCGGGGCTGATGAAGCTGCCGGATACCGGCGGCACAGCCTCCGGATTCCGCGCAACAGCGACGGCGATATGGTGCGTACCGGTGACCTCGCCGGAGGTCGGGTCGAAACCTTTCCAGCCGGTGCCCGGCAGGTAGACCTCTACCCACGCATGGGTGGTGGCATTGCCCGCCTCAGTGGCAGGAGCATGCAGGTAGCCGCTGACGAAGCGGCTGGCCAATCCCAGGCAACGGCATGCTTCGATGAATAAGGTGGCGTAATCGCGGCACGACCCGCTTCCCTGCGCCAGCGTCTGCGCCGGGGTCTGCACGCCCGGCTCTTCACGCACCTGGTAGCGGAAATGATTGCTGATGGACTGGTTGATGGTGGTCAGCAGGCGAAAGGTGGGTATGCTGCCGGAGCGCAAGCCGATCTGCTGCAGCCAGTTATTGATCACCAGTTGGTCATTGGGGAACACCGGCTGCTGGAAAGCCTCCAGGTCGGCCCGTTCGGATTCGGCGTAGATGAAGGGATAGTAGACGGCATAGTCCTCAATATAGAAATCCAGCGGCGCCTCTTCGTAATGCTGGATGACCACTTCACTTTCGATGGTGAGCCTGTCTGCAGGCTCCAGGAAACTGACCACCGCCAGCGAATTATCGAACACGTCGCGATACCAGTTGATGGTATACGCCGGCGTAATATCGAGACGCGAAGACTCTATACGCACATCATGCCCTTCGCGCGGGCGTATCAGCAGGCGATGCTGGTTCAGCGTCACCGGCATGGGGAAGGTGTATTCGGTCAGGTGCTGGATCCTTAGACGTTGCATGCCGTTAATCCGGTGCCGATTCCAGCAATTGTATCTGTACCTGCATGATTTCCGGGTACAGTGCCGGGCCGAACTGGTTGAAGATGGCGACATCCGCTGCATCGTGCCCATACGCCACGGTCACGCGACCGCCTTTGGGGTAAGGCTGGGTGGGGTCGAAGGTATACCAGCGGTCGCCCACATAGGCTTCAAACCAGGCGTGGAAATCCATGGGCTCAAGCTCATGCAGGTAACCCACGACCATGCGCGCCGGTATGCATAAGCCGCGGCACAGGGCGATGCCTACATGCGCCAGTTCGCGGCAGACGCCTTCGCGCTGCTGGTTCACCTCCACGGCGGACAACTGGAAATGCGGAGAATCCGGGTTGAAATGGAAGTTGTCGCGTATCCACTTTTCGATGGTCGCCACCTGGTCATAGCCTGGCTCGACTCCTGCCACGATCTCCTGTCCCAAGTCGATAAAGCGGTCGGATTCGCAATAGCGCGAAGGCAGCAAATAGGTCAGCACTTCGTTCGGCAGGTTCTGCACTTCCACAAACGGCGCGCCTGGGCAGATATCGATGCCGTCCTGGGTGAGGATATCCGCCGATGTGCGTATGGAAAATTCGCCCACCGGCGCGATCAGTCGCTGGCACAGATTGCCGTAGCTATCCGTATACTCGACCACCGGTACGCTGGGCTTGAGGGTATACGACTCGCGCGCGACCCATTGATGCGTGCCGCTACGGGGGCGAAGCATGAGGGTAAACGCGGTGGGAACACTTACATTGAAGGTGAAATCACATCTAGTACGCAGCCACATAACAAAAAAATCCTTTTGCGTATCGATAACGCCATTCTACTTTCTTTTGAGTCGGTCACATGAGGTTTGCCTAATGAGCATGGCCATGAGTTCACTACATAGATTCAATACGAATCCATTACATAAGATGGCCTACCTAACAGTACCTACATAAAACTAAACCAGCCCATCGCCAGCACAGCGCATCCCATGATGCCGGTGGTCAGCCAGCCCATGAATTTAAGGCGGCGGCTGATCACGAACCTGCCCATGCTGACGGGGTTGGAAGCGATGCACATCATCACTGCCATGATAGGCACCGAGATCACGCCATTGATGACCGCGCTCCAGTACAGGGCCTTGATGGGGTCCACCGAAGTGCAGCTAAGTGCGACACCCAGCAGCGTGGCGATGGCGATGATGGAGTAAAACTGCCGTGCCATCTTGGGTTGCATCTCCAGACTGTTCTTCCACTTGAAGGTGCCGGCGAATGCATAGGCAGCCGAGCCCGCCAGTACCGGGATCGCCAGCAGGCCGGTACCGATGATGCCGATGCTGAACAACCAGAATGCGAAATCGCCCGCGATGGGGCGCAATGCGGAAGCCGCCTGTGCCGAGGACTGGATATCGGTGATGCCATGCCGGTGCAGGGTAAGGGCCGTGGTCAGCATGATGAAGAAGGCGACGATATTGGAAAACCCCATGCCGGTGTAGGTGTCGACCTTGATGCGCTGGATCTGCCCGACCGCCAGCCCCGGCGATTTGATCAGCGGCTTCAGTTCGCTGGAATGCAACTGCTCCTCAACTTCCTGCGAGGCCTGCCAGAAGAACAGGTAGGGGCTGATGGTGGTACCGAACACGGCCACGATGGTGGTGATGTATTCGGGCTTCCACTGGAAATGCGGTTTGATGATGGCGGTTCCTACTTCCAGCCAGGCGATGTTCTGCGTGAAGACAATCGCCACGTAGGAAAACAGCGCCAGTGTCAGCCACTTCAAAATCCTGACATAGCGCGTATAGGGGATGAATATCTGCAAGGCCAGCGAAACCAAGCCGAAACAGATGCCGTAGAAGATGGCCGAGCCGCCGGCCAGCAGCCGAAAGGCTTCGCCCATGGCAGCGATATCGGCGGCGATATTGATGACATTGGCGACCAGCAGCAAACTTACAATCGCATACAGCAGCTTGATAGAATACTGGCGGCGGATATTGGTCGCCAGGCCATGCCCGCTTACACAACCGATCAATGCGCTGATCATCTGTATGCTGACCATCAGCGGATAGGTGATGATGATGGTCCACAACATATTGAAACCGAACTGTGCACCCGCCTGCGAATAGGTGGCGATACCGCTTGGGTCGTCGTCTGCTGCGCCGGTGACCAGGCCAGGCCCTAACTTGCTGAGCCAGGATAGTTTTGAGCTTGGATTGTCTGCAATGACATGCTTGGAGGCCGTGCGATTGACGTCGGAGCCAGTTAAGTCGGCATCGGAGATGATCGACTCCCCGCGCTCAGGCACACGCTCGCCTGCAGGCGACTTGATTCCACGTCCGGTCGATTTTTTCATGCTGCGCCCTGGTTAGCGTTGCATTATGCGCGTCAAGGCTGGGGGATGCTAATCGAAGAATCGGCTTGCGTGTTTAGATGAGCGGGGATGTACCAATTTATCCAGCCCATTCAGCATGGAGCCTGCGAACTGGAAAAACGTCTTGTGGGAAGGATTAAAGGCACTGCTGGTCGAGGTTTCGACCAGGTAGCGTGCAATCAGGGTATTGGCTGGAGCCTGCGACAGGTTTTTTGTGGATGTTTTCATGGCAAGCCCTTAGTCTTCTCTCTGATAGTTTCGTCTGTCTGAGGTCACTGTTTATGGTGAAGCCATCATAACCAGGGCTGCAAGCAGACCCTAGTCGGCATAGACTTAACTTGCTGTAGGAAAGAACTTACACATGCGGGCCAGTCAATGTTGTGAAGATATATGAGGTAGAAGCCGCCACTATTTCCGGAGGTTAGTTGCCGGTCAAATAGTTGAGCCCGATTATTTCCCCAGGCCAGCCATGTTCATCAGCAGGCGTAGCACAAGCGCCACTGCCGCCAGGGCAGCCACGCTGCCTGCCCAGATCAGCACAAGCCAGCCGAAGCGCTTAAACCACATTCGGACGCCTGCCATGGAGACTAGTGGTAACCGTCGCCGTGCCTGACTTTGCCACGGAAGACATAGTAGGCCCACACCGTGTAGATGAGGATGATGGGGATGATGATCACCGTGCCCACCAGCGTGAATATCTGGCTTCCCCTGGGGGCGGCTGCCGCCCAGATGGAGATATCGGGCGGGATGATATTGGGCCAGATGCTGATGCTCAGGCCGATATAGCCGAGGAAGATAAGCGCCAGCGCAGTCAGGAAAGGCGCCACGTCGCTGCCTTTGCGCAGCTCCTGCATCAACAGGAAAATGCTGAGCGCCACCAGCAGGGGGATCGGCGAAAGGTAGAGCATATTAGGCATCTTGAACCAGCGTTCGGCGATGCCCGGAAACGCCAGCGGCGTCCAGATACTGACCGCGACGATCATGGCGACCACCAGCCAGGCCAAGGGCACGGTGATCTGGATCATGCGCTTCTTCAGCTCGCCCTCGGTTTTCATGATCAGCCAGGTACTGCCGAGCAGGCTGTAGGCCACCACCACGCCCACGCCGGTGAACAGCGAGAACGGCGTCAGCCAGTCCATCGCCCCGCCGGCATAGGCGCGATCCACCACAGGGATGCCGTTGATATACGCCCCCAGTGCCACCCCCTGGAAAAACGCTGCGACGATGGAACCGCCGATGAACGCCTTGTCCCAGATATGGCGTTCATGGTCAAGCGCCTTGAAGCGGAATTCGAAGGCCACGCCGCGGAAGATCAGTCCCAGCAGCATGAAGATCAACGGCAGGTAGAGTGCGCTCAACACCACCGCATAGGCCAGCGGGAATGCCGCCAGCAGGCCTGCCCCGCCCAGCACCAGCCAGGTTTCGTTACCGTCCCACACCGGTGCCACCGTGTTCATCATCACATCGCGGTCGTAACGATCCGCCACGAACGGGTAGAGGATGCCGATACCCAGGTCGAAGCCGTCCATGACCACATACATCATGACGGAGAAGAAGATGATGCCCGCCCATACCAGGGAAATATCCATGTCCATGTTATTTATTCACCTTCGTCTTTGGGTTTGCAGCCTTCGGTTTGGCTTTAGCAGGCGCTTTGGCGGCAGTTTTCGGTTTGGCAGCCTGCGTGGTTTTCGTTGCAGCTGCTTTCGTTGCAGCGGGCTTGGCCGTGGCCGTCTTTTTGCTAGCCGGCTTGGGTTTAGCTGCTGGTTTGGGTTTAGCAGGAAACTTTTCGGCCGTCTTGGCTGCCGGCTTTGTATCCTCGAGAGGCAAGGGCTTGTCTGCCACCGACATCGGCCGCATGGCATGCTTGTCCTCTCCCGGCCCGCCGTCATTGGGCAGGTCGCCCTCATGCGGAATAGGCCCTATCCTGACCAGGCGGAAGATATAGGCGATACCTACGCCGAATACAAAGAAGTAGATCAGCACGAACAGGCCGAGTGTAAACGCCAGCGCAGCGGCAGGATGATGTGAAACCGCATCAGCGGTGCGCATCACGTCGTAGACCACCCAGGGCTGGCGACCGATCTCCGTGGTCATCCAGCCGGCCAGTATGGCGATGATGCCGGCGGGGCCCATCCATAGCGTGGTGTACAGGAAGGGCTTATAGCTGAATATACGGCCTTTGCGGCGCAGCAGCAGGCTCCAGAAGCCGAGGGCGATCATCAGCATGCCCAGGCCGACCATGATACGGAACGTCCAGAAAATGATGGCGGCATTGGGCCGGTCTTCCTTGGGGAATTCCTTCAGCCCCTTGATCTGGCCGTTCCAGGTGTGGGTAAGGATCAGCGAGCCCATGTGCGGGATCTTCAGCGCATACAGCGTCTCTTCCTTCTCCATGTCCGGCAGGCCGAACAGGTTGAGCTCCAGCGCTTCGCCTGGTTTGCTTTCCCAATGTCCTTCCAGCGCCGCAATCTTGGCGGGCTGGTGTTCCAGTGTATTCAGGCCGTGGAAATCGCCGATCACCGCCTGGATAGGCGCCACAATCAACAGCATCCACATGCCCATGGACAGCATCTTGCGGATGGCGGCATTGTCCTTGCCGTTCAGCAGTTGCCAGGCACCGGATGCCGCCACGAACAGCGCAGTCGCCAGGAAAGCGCCGGTGCCCATGTGCAGCAGGCGGTAGGGGAAAGACGGATTGAAGATGATCTGCAGCCAGTCCAGCGGCACCATGATGCCGTCGACGATCTCATAGCCTTGCGGCGTCTGCATCCAGCTATTGGACGCCAGTATCCAGGTCATGGACACCAGCGTGCCCAGCGACACCATACAGCTGGAAAAGAAATGCAGTCCCGGCCCGACACGATTCCAGCCGAACAGCATCACACCCAGGAAACCCGCCTCCAGGAAGAACGCCGTGAGCACCTCATACGTCAGCAATGGGCCGGTGATACCGCCTGCGACTGCGGAGAAGCCGCTCCAGTTGGTGCCGAACTCATACGACATCACCAGGCCGGAAACCACCCCCATGCCGAAGTTGACGCCGAATATCTTCAGCCAGAAATGGTAGAGATCCTTGTACACCTGCTGCCCGGTACGCAGCCAGTTGGCTTCCAGCACCACCAGGTAGCTGGCCAGGCCGATGGTGATGGCGGGGAAAATGATGTGGAACGAGATGGTGAATGCAAACTGGATGCGCGCTAATTCAAGGGCAGTAAAACCTAACATAAATACACCTGAGTAATTGATATTACGTCTAAAGAAGAAGCGGCCGCATCACTGTGCTTACGATGCATGGCGGCCGTTGCATGGCGGCAAAATCCAGTTCGCCAACGCTTGAATTATCGCATGCAATTGGAACACATTTGCCATGGATATGTTCCATCCACTGAAATTACATCCATACAGAGCGAGATGCAAATTGACGCGCATAGTCAGTGCATTCTTACAGCCGTATCGGTTGAAGACTTATGCCAGCAACGGCGCGCAGTCTGTAGATTGAATCAACATTCATTTTCCAACAATTAAAACTTCACGCATGGCATCACACGTACTTATGTATGCATGTAAGCTACAAGTACACACCGTTATATATGCATTGCACTTTCATTAGTATTACGTGAAATAGTACTACGTGTGCCCCGGAATCGATGCCAACCCGCTGAATTGAGGTTTTTTTGTATGCTATCCAACACCCATATTACTGTCCAGCCACTGCCTTACGACAGTCACTCATTGAGGGACTCGCCCCGTATCGCCATCGAGGATGTCACGCCCAGCATAGATAACGGCAGGTTCGCCATCAAGCGCACCATCGGCGACCAGGTGGAAGTCGAGGCCGACATCCTGATGGACGGCCATGAAAAACTGGGCGTCAATCTACTATGGCGCGAAGCAGACCAGGACGCCTGGCAAAGTACGCCGATGCAGGATATCGGCAATAGCCGATGGCGCGCATCGATGCCCTTGCAACGTGTTGGCCGCCATTATTACCAGGTGGAAGCCTGGTATGACAAGTTCGCCACCTACCGCGACGAGCTGGAAAAGAAAATCATCGCCGGCCTGGACGTGACGCTGGAATTGAAGGAAGGCGCGCTGCTGCTCGAAAAGACACTGGCGCATCATACGTCCGCAACTCCCGAGGCCAGGAAACAAGCCCCTAAAAAAACGCTTATCGCCGGCATCAACAACCTGTTCAAAAAACTGGTCGATGCCGGCGATGCCAAAAAAGCCAGCCAGTTCCAGCAGCCCGACGAAGGCACGTTCAAGGATGGCGTCTCGAAAAGCCTGGCCCAGTACAATGAAACCAACCGCATGCGTTGCATCCTCATGCTCGACACGGCCACCAGCGAATTGATGCGCACGGCAGCCAGCAAGCCATTCGTAGTACACAGCGAGCAGTACCCATTGCTGTCGGAGCGCCAGGCAGCCGGATATTCCAGCTGGTACGAACTATTCCCGCGTTCGCAGAGCGGCGATGCGATGCGGCATGGCACCTTCGACGACGTGATCGCACGCCTGCCGGCGATCAGCGCCATGGGTTTCGACACGCTGTATTTCCCGCCCATCCACCCCATCGGCAGGAAAAATCGCAAAGGCCGTAATAATGCACTTGACGCCGGACCGGACGATCCCGGCAGTCCTTATGCCATCGGTTCGAGCGACGGCGGCCACGATGCCATCCACCCGGAACTGGGGGATTGGGACGATTTCAGGCGCTTACGTTCGGCTGCAGAACAGCATGGCCTAGAGCTTGCGCTCGATTTCGCCATCCAATGCGCACCCGACCACCCCTGGCTGACCGAACATCCGGAGTGGTTCGACTGGCGCCCGGACGGCTCCATCCGCTACGCCGAAAATCCGCCCAAGAAGTACCAGGACATCGTCAACGTCGATTTTTACAATGAAAAGGCCATTCCTGGCCTGTGGGTTGCGTTGCGCGATGTCGTCCTGTTGTGGGCGAGCGAAGGCGTGCGTACATTCCGTGTGGACAATCCGCATACAAAGCCATTCCCGTTCTGGGAGTGGATGATCCGCGAAGTGCAGGACACCTACCCTGACACCATTTTCCTGTCGGAGGCATTCACCTACCCCAAGATCATGAACAGGCTATCCAAGGCTGGCTTTACGCAGTCGTATACCTATTTCACCTGGCGCAACACCAAGGCCGAACTGACCGATTACATGACCACGCTGACCACCGGACCAGAACGCGATTTCTTCCGCCCGCATTTCTTCGTCAATACGCCGGACATCAACCCCTTCTACCTGCAGAATTCAGGCCGCCAGGGCTTTGTCATCCGTGCGGCGCTGGCAGCCACGCTTTCCGGCCTGTGGGGCATCTCCAGCGGTTTCGAACTGTGCGAATCGGAAGCCGTGCGCGGCAAGGAGGAGTTCGTCAATTCCGAGAAATACGAGATACGTGCCTGGGACTGGGAACGTACCGGCAATATCATCCCGGAGATCACCCTCCTCAACCGCCTGCGCAAAACGCATCCTGCCTTGCAATCGCATCTCGGCCTGCGTTTCCACAACACCTCCAGCGAACAGGTACTGCTGTTCAGCAAGAATGCGCCGCGCCCCGATTCCGAAACGTTCAAGCCGCTGGTGGAAGGCGAGGAACTGATCCTGGTCGCCATCAACCTGGATCCGTATTCCACGCATGAAACCACGCTGGAAGTGCCCTTGTACATGTTCGGCCAGCCCGATGACGGCAGCCTGCAGGTGGAAGACCTGGTGGGCGGTTACCAGTTCCGCTGGTACGGCAAGTTCCAGCAGTTCACGCTCAACCCCTTCGAATCGCCATTCGCCATCTGGCGCCTGACGCTTACCTAACCATACAGCCCTACTAGTAGGCAAAATAACAAGCAGACAACCATGAACGAAGCAGCGACCAGCGAAAAAATAGTCTCCGAGATCAGCCCAGAACCCATGGTGCTGGAAACGCCCGCGCAAGAAAGCGCTGAATCTTCAAGCAGTGATAGCAGCGTGCAGAAAGCCAACCTCAAGTTCTCGCAGGATCCGCTCTGGTATAAGGATGCGGTGATCTACCAGGTGCACGTGAAATCCTACTTCGACAGCAATAACGACGGCGTCGGCGATTTCCCCGGGCTGATCGACAAGCTGGATTACATTTCGGACCTGGGCGTCAACACCATCTGGCTGCTGCCGTTCTATCCTTCGCCTCGCCGCGACGACGGTTATGACATCTCCGAATACATGGCGGTGCATCCCGATTATGGCGATATGGACGACGTGAAAGGCTTCATCGCAGAAGCGCACAAACGCAACTTACGCGTAGTGATCGAGTTGGTGATCAACCATACCTCCGACCAGCACGAGTGGTTTCAGAAGGCCCGCAATGCTCCTGCCGGTTCGCCGGAACGCGATTTCTACGTATGGTCGGACACCGACACTGCCTATAACGGTACTCGTATTATTTTCACGGATACCGAGAAATCCAACTGGACCTGGGATCCGGTCGCGGGCGCCTATTTCTGGCACCGTTTCTTCTCGCACCAGCCTGACCTCAATTTCGATAATCCCAAAGTGATCGAAGCCGTGCTGAGGATCATGGGCTTCTGGCTCGATCTCGGCGTGGACGGATTGCGCCTGGACGCCGTGCCTTACCTGATCGAACGCGAAGGCACCAGCAACGAGAACCTGCAGGAAACCCACGACGTGCTCAAGCAGATACGTGCCGAGGTCGACGCAAAATATCCCGGCCGCATGCTGCTGGCAGAAGCCAATATGTGGCCGGAAGACGTACAGCATTATTTCGGCACCGTGAATGAGCAAGGCCTGGGTGACGAATGCCACATGGCGTTCAATTTTCCGCTGATGCCGCGCATGTACCTGGCGCTGGCCCAGGAAGACCGTTTCCCCATCACCGATATCCTGCGGCAGACGCCGGATATCCCCGAGAACTGCCAATGGGCCATCTTCCTGCGCAACCATGACGAACTGACGCTGGAGATGGTGACCGACAAGGAACGCGCCTATCTCTACAATTTTTACGCCACCGACATGCGGGCTCGTATCAACCTCGGCATACGCCGCCGCCTTGCGCCTTTATTGCAACGTGACCGGCGCCGCTGGGAACTGTTGAACAGCTTCCTGCTTTCCATGCCCGGCACGCCCGTGATCTATTACGGCGACGAGATCGGCATGGGCGACAATATCCACCTGGGCGACCGCGACGGTGTGCGCACGCCTATGCAGTGGACGCCGGACCGCAACGGCGGATTCTCGCGCGTGGACCCCGCACGATTGGTGCTACCTGCCATCATGGATGCGCAGTACGGCTTTGAAGTGGTGAACGTGGAAGCGCAACAAGGCAATCCGTTCTCCCTGTTGCAATGGATGAAACTGTTGCTGGCCGTGCGCAAGAAACACCAGGCCTTCGGCCGCGGCAGCCTGAAACTGATCTACCCCAGCAACCGCAAGATCCTGGCTTACCTGCGCTGCCATACTACTACCGATGCAGAGGGCAACAGCGTCACCGAAAACATATTGTGCGTGGCCAATATCTCCAGCCTGGCGCAGGCAGTGGAGCTCGACCTGGGCGAATTCGCAGGCAGGATCCCCATCGAGATGCTGGGCGGAGCGGTATTCCCCACCATCGGCCAACTGCCTTACATGCTCACGCTCTCCCCTTACGATTTCTACTGGTTCGTACTCGCCACCGAGACCAATATGCCCGCAGGCTACGTAGCACCGCAGCAAAGCATGCCGGAATACACCACACTGGTGCTTTACAAAGACCTGGAAGACCTCAGCAAATCGCCGACGCGCGAAGTGATGGAGCAGAAGATACTGCCGACCTACCTTCCACGGCAACGCTGGTACGCTTCCAAGCAGGAAACCGCATCCAATATCCGGGTAGCACTGGCTTCCAGGCTGCCGAATGCCACCGGCACCAGCAACCTGCCGGTGATGCTGACCGAGATCGAAGTCACGGTATCCAGCGGCAAGGAACGTTACTTCATGGTGCTGGGCGCGATCAGCGAGGATGCGGACATTTCCGCACTTGCGCAGCAACTGGCCATCGCCCGAATTCGCCTTGGACGTAACGTAGGCATACTGACCGATGCCTTCGCGCAGGATAGTTTCGTGCACGACATGGTGCATGCACTGCGGCATGAAAAGCGCCTGCAGACCGAGGACGGCGAGATCGTATTTTCGTCCAGCGATGCCATGAAGGCCTGGGACATAAAACCGGACACCCAGATACGACGCCTCTCCGGCGAGCAGTCCAACAGTTCGCTGATCTTCGGCGACCTGGCCGTGCTCAAAGTCATTCGCCATATCACGGCGGGCATCAACCCGGAAGCGGAGATGTCGCGTCACCTGTCGGCACTGGGCTACCGCAATTCGCCCGAGTACATGGGCGACGTCACCCGCATCGACAGCAATGGCGTGCCCAATACACTGATCATGATGCAGGGCTTCGTGCACAACCAAGGCAATGCCTGGGAGTGGAGCGTGGACAGGCTGAACCGTGCGCTGCACCTCGGCACCAGGCTGCAGGCCGAAGAAACCGGCTTGCCGCTGCAGATCGCCGGCACTGTGCAGGAACTGACCGGATTCGCCGGCATACTGGGCCGTCGCCTTGGCGAGCTCCATGCCGTATTGGCCCTGCCCTCGGATAACGCCGATTTTACGCCGGTAAGCGCAGGCGATACCGAGATCGAATACTGGCAGGCACGTGTCGGCGAGCAGCTTGGGAAAGCGCTGGATATACTGGAGGCCAAGCTGGCCGAGCCGGCCCTAGCTAGCCAGGCAAGCGCTGCAGGCACAGGTACAGGCACCCAGAACCCAGGCCTGAACGAGCATGACACCCAGCTGGCGACCTTATTGATCGCCCAGCGCAATGCCCTGATGCAGAAGATCATGGCGTTCACCGCCGATGCCAAAGGCCATGTGCTGACCCGCATCCACGGCGATTTCCACCTGGGCCAGGTATTGGTGATTTCCGGCGACGTCATGATCATCGACTTCGAAGGCGAGCCCGCCAGGCCGGTGGAACAGCGCCGCGAGAAAGACAGTCCTTGGCGCGATGTGGCCGGCCTGCTACGCTCGTTCGCGTATGCCGATGCATTCGTGCGGCGCAACCAGACCAGTGAAGGCCAGGAGATCGATCCTGCCAGCATGAAGCGCATACTCGACCTGTATTCCAAGGACTCAGCCGCAGCCTTCCTGAATGCCTACCAACAGGCGATCGGTGCAACTGGCGAAACCTCGATTCCTGACGGCATCGAAGCATCCGCCGGCGGCGATGTCGCCACGGAATTAAGCAACATCCAGCTGCACGCTTTGCCGGATTCGCAGCAGGCGTTGCTGCAGCTCTTCATGCTGGAAAAAGTCGCTTACGAGATCTGCTACGAAGCCGCGAACCGGCCGGACTGGATTTCCGTTCCGCTCGAAGGGCTGGCCAATCTAAGCGGGGTCATCCTGGCGGAACCAGCCTGAACCCCATGCATGCAACAAGGATAAAGCAACAATGGAAATTGAAATGACAGACAAGATCATCACAAGCACTAGCGTTGAAGAAGGCGCGCCACAGGATGTCGCCAGGGATAGAACCAGCGACGCCCTGCAGGTGGATCATCACCAGCTGGATGCCCTCAAGGCAGGCAGGCTGATCAACCCGTTCAGCCTGCTAGGCCCGCAACAGGTGGATGGAAATACGATAGTACGTACTTACCAGCCCGGTGCTCAACGTGTGGAAGTCGTGTATCCATCGCCTGCCGGGTCTGCTGAGAAAACCAGGATATTCCCGCTGCAGCAAGCGGAAGACAGCGGGCTGTTTTCAGGCATCGTCGATGCAGATATCCCGGCGCATTACCTGTTGCGTATCCAGTGGCCGGACGCGAGGAGAGAACAGCATCTGGTGCAAGAAGTGGAAGACCCTTATTCCTTCGGGCTGCTGCTGGGCGACATGGACCTGTACCTCATCGGGGAAGGCCGCCACTACGAACTAGGCCGTTGCCTGGGTGCACAGCCTATGCAGATCGACGGTGTGGACGGCACGCGTTTCGCGGTTTGGGCCCCGAACGCACAACGCGTATCGGTGGTAGGCGACTTTAACCACTGGGACGGCCGCCGATACCCCATGCGCTTGCGCTACCCTTCCGGCGTGTGGGAGATCTTCCTGCCGCGCATCCATGCCGGCGCAGTGTACAAGTACGAAATACTGGCCGCCGACGGCAGCGTATTGCCGCTAAAGGCAGACCCGATTGCGCGCGCCACCGAATTGCCGCCCAAGACAGGCTCGGCGGTGGCCAGCAACCAGGCATTTACCTGGACGGACGATGCATGGCTGGCGCAACGTGCCGAACGCCAGCAGGTATCCTCGCCGCTCTCCATTTATGAAGTGCATGCAGGCTCCTGGGCCCGCTTG